>CAMCYL010000001.1 GCA_945883905.1 Akkermansia muciniphila
GAGCGAAGGGGGTCGAGTTGTGTGAGAGCGAAAGAAGCAAGCGGAGAACGGGGTGATGGGTCGAGAGATCTACCAACGCCTACGGAACCTGAGAAGGAGACGAGAGTTATGCTTATCGACCAAAACGAAAAGCGCAAGAAGCAGTGGAAGAAAGAGGAAGAAGTCATTGAAACCGTCAATCGACGAGTTCGAGGATGGATCAACTACTTTCACTACTCCAATAGTACAAAAGTCTTCTCGAATGAGAGGAAGGGAGGTCTATCGACCTACCCTTCCTACTCTACATTTAAAACAAAAAACAGAGTATCTTTTATTCCTTTTTGATAATGCAGGCGTAGGCGGAGTGGTTATGGATACTTTCCATGTTTTCTGCCTCCACTTTATAAGAGGAGATATCGGGATGTTCGTTGAGTTTGAGGGCGATATTTCGGACGAGATCTTCAACGAAAACGGGGTTGTCATAGGCTCGTTCGGTGACCTGTTTCTCATCCGGGCGTTTCAAGAGGGAGTAGATTTCGCTGCTGGCACTCGATTCGATGATCGAAATGAGATCTTCGATCCAGACAGTATTGATAAATCGAATCGAGACCGTCACATATCCTCGTTGATTATGGGCACCGTACGCACTGATCGCTTTAGAGCAGGGGCAGAGGGTGGTGACCGGAACAATAACAGTGAGGAGAAAATTAAGTTCCTTTTGAATAACGGAGGCCTCAAATCGAGCCTCGTAATCGACGAGTCCTTTGGCTCCAGAGACGGGGGCTGATTTTTCGATAAAGTAGGGAAATTGCATCGTCAGATGAGCTGCTTCGGCTTGAAGTTTATTTTGAAGTTCAAAGAGGATCGTCGAGATATTTTCGACATGAACCAAGGAGCCGTGTGAGTTTAAGACTTCGACAAAACGACTCATGTGAGTTCCTTTGAATTGTTGAGGGAGATCGACCGTCATGCTCATCGTTGCAATCGTGTTTTGAGTGCTATGAGCCTTATCTCGGACTTGAATCGGATAACGAAGTCCCTTGACCCCGACTTGATCGATTTTGAGTTGTCGATGGTCCGGTAGATTTTGTTGATCGGCGAGAGGGGGGGTGTTTTTCATGAGGATCCTTTTAAATCTTAAGCTCGTTGATTGTCTTGATTCGAATCAGAAAAGGCAAGTGATTTTGACTTTGACCAGTGAACCATTGGTATCAAGGAGGGGAGTGGGCGACCGACGGGACTCGAACCCGCAACAACCTGAACCACAATCAGGGGCTCTACCATTGAACTACGGCCGCCATAAAGAGGAGCGTTCACATTGTAGAACTTTCACAGAATGCTCAAGCTAAAAATTGCTTTTTCGTTTACAATTCCAATGAGATTGCTAGGATGGTGGGTTCTTAATCTTATGTCCAAAACACTTACTGCTGAACAAATTGCCGATCTTCGTAGCTCATTCCGTCGTTGTAGTGACGAAACGGTTCAGGCGATTTTAACCTATCGTCAGGCTCAAGATGCCTCACAAATTCCGACGATTGTCCGTGGGATTATCGAACGTTTTTTGCCGACTGAATCGATCGCTAATTTTAAGGTTTCAGGAGATGAGACTCGGCTTTCGGAGGATCTGGGGATTGATTCATTAACGATGCTTGAAATTGTCGTTTCGGTGGAAGAGGCCTTGGATATGCGGATGGAGGATTCGCAAATGCGCCAAATTCGGACATTGGGGGATATTAAGGGGTATTTAGCGAATCGAGTCACCGGACATGGGGAGGAGGCGGCGATGGGGGGGGCACGCAAATATAACTCTCAAGCGGTGAAACTTTCACTTCCTCAACAGTTTCCTTTTTTGTTTGTCGATCAGGCAGAGATTGACGGAGATTTGGTTCGAGCGACCTATCAAGTTAAAGGAGATGAATTTTTCTTGGATGGGCATTTTCCTAAAAACCCTATTTTTCCCGCTTCGATTATCTTTGAAGCACTCGGGCAGACTGGATGTCTTTGGATTATGGAGTGTGCGGGAGAGCGTTGTAATGGGGCGAAGCCGGATCAGGTTCTTTTTGCCTCGATGGAAGGGGCTCGTTTCTTTCACAAAGTGAAGCCAGGAGATTTAGTCGAGATGGAGATGAAGTTGATTAAACTTCGTGCGCCTTTAGCTGTTTTTCACGGAACCGTGAAAGTCAAAGGTCAGAAGGTCGCTCAAGTCGATCAATTGATGCTCGCTTTTGGGGATGAGTCTTTGATGATTGAGCATTCTTAGGGTTTTTGAGTGGATGTATAAACAAAACTTGGATTCACTCTTGAAGCTGCAATAGTGATCGTTGATCCATGTCCGATCCGTTGCCTAAAATTGATAAACAGAAAGTGTTGAGGGAGGATCCTTCTGTTCAAGAGGTTCTTCGTCATCCGATTTCGTGGGTTCGACGATTACTTGCCGGTTTAGGGATTACAACAACAGTTTTAATTTTTGGACCCATTTTAATTGCGGTAATGTGGCTTCGCTATTGGGGAATGCCCACGCAGGTGAAACAATATGTTCAAAAAGAACTTGAAAAACAAGGGTTACAAGTCGAATTTGAGCGGTTACTTCTTGACCCTTCGGGGGGATTTTTAGCCGATCGATTGACGGTTTATCGGAGTGGAGAGAAGGAGAATGTTTGGATTCAGGTGGATCGAGTTCGCATTGGGATCGCTTGGCTTTCTTGGTGGAGGGGGGATCCCTTTATTCAAAGTGCTTCGATTCGAAATGCTTCGATTCAGCTTCCGATTAGTCCGCGAGAATCGGTTGCCCTTGAGGAGACTTATGCGGATCTCGTGTTTAAAAAGGGAGTGGTTGAGGTGCTTGAGGCGAGATCTCGGGTGATTAATTTTCAGTTACAGATTAAAGGGGTGATTGAGCTGGCCAAAACGGTTGCGGGTTCGGAGAGAGGAGTCGTGACGCCTCCGCGTGTGGAGGATTATACCTATCGTGAGAATTTATGGAAATCCTTTCGGCAATATGCTTTGGAGTTTGAATCCGAAAAGCCGATTTTAGTCGCCTTGGAGTTTAAAACGCCTGAGTTGCATCCAGAGCTTTCTGAGGCTTCGCTTTCAATCCGTGCGAAGCATTGTCGATGGAGGGGGGTCCAAGTCGAAGAGATGGGGTTACAGGCTCATTTGGAGCAGAGTCGATTAAGATTGGAGGATATTCATATTCAATTAGCTCGTGGGGAGTGGTTAGCAAAAGGGGATTGGTATTTAGATGAGAAACGATCAATGATTGAGTTTCAATCGAGCTTGGATCTCTCTGTTTTTGCAACCGCATTTCCCGGAAAAGTAGGGGAGGCATTAGGCAAGCTTTCCTTTGAAGATCCGGCTCATTGTTCAGGACGATTACAGACCACTTTTAGTCCCGATTTTCATTATGATCTTCAAGTTGATTTGAATTGGAAAAAGTTTTCGTATGGGAATGTGGCCTTTGATCGATTGAATCTTCCGATTGCCATGGATTCGCGGCGGCTTTTGGTCTCTGGAATGGAGCTCGTGGGAGCGAAGGGGAATGTTTCCTTAAACTTATTGTATGATCAATCGATCCCTGATTTGAAGGGGCATTTAAAGAGCGATCTCGATCCTACTGTTTTGATCGGAGTTTTTGGAGAGGGGCTCGATCGATTTTTATCGAGTTTAGAGTTTCAAGGGAAGGGACCTTTATTAAATCTGAAACTAAAGGGATCGAGCCTCAAGCCTGCCGATTGGAAACTTTCGGGAAAAGTGGCTTTGGAAAAGGGATCCTATAAAAAAGTTTATTTAGAGACATTATCGAGTGATCTTTTGTTTGAAAAAGGGCGATTAACGTTATCTGCATTAAAAGTAAAACGTCCGGAGGGAGAGGCCCATGGGGGAGTGGTTTATGATTTAAATCAAAGAACGGTTTTTTTAGATCAAGTCGTTTCGACGATTCAAGTTCGCGATATTGCGATTATGTTTGGACCTGTTTTAGATTCGAACTTAAAACCGTATATTTTTAGTATTGCGCCTTTAGTTCATGCTCATGGATTGATTGATGAAATGGCGAATCGACCGGAACCGATCCATGACATTAAGTTTCAAATTCAATCGGAGGGGGTTTTGGATTATCAATTTATGGGAAAGCCGTTAAAATTTAACAAACCGAAGGTGGAGTTAACGATTCAAAAGCGAACCCTTCAGTTGACCTCCAAATCAGCAGAGCTTTTTGATGGAAAGTTCGGTTTAGTCTTTACGATGGATATGAGTAATCCGGTTCCTGATTTTCAAACTTCGATCACGTTTAGTGAGAACGGCTTTCAACCTTTTATGAAGACCTTTTATAATTACGATAATGCGAAAGGAGTCATGTCCGGTCGAGTTGGAATTGCGGGAATTTTGGGAAGGACTGAGACCTTTAAGGGGGATGGGCAGATTACGATTCGGGATGGCTATATTCTTTCGATTCCGTTTATGGGAGGTCTATCGGATCTTTTGGGGGTCATGATTCCTAATTTCGGCTATGCGAAAGCGGATCGTGCGGGAATGAGTTTTTTATTGAATGAGGGGAAGTTGACGACCGAGGACTTGGAGGTTTCGAGCACCGCTTTTACATTGATTGGGAATGGGGGCTACGATTTTGCAAAGGATGACTTGGATCTTAATACGCGGGTGAATGTGAAAGGGGTTGTGGGACTACTATTGTTTCCGGTGAGCAAACTTTTTGAGTATCACGGTTCTGGATCGATGAAAGAGCCGAAGTGGAGCCCGAAGATTTTGGAGTAGAAATTTAAAAGAGATTGTTTCACGCACTCCCTGCACAATAGCGCAACCGCTTCGGGGCATCCGGCATCTGCCATTTTAATCTCTGTTCTAATGAAAAAAAGTGACTCTCTAATGAAGGCAAGAAAGCATGAAAATACATCTTATTTTTTCTTCGAGTAAAACGGTTTTTGAATAATCTCAATCGGGACCCGGGTTCCGCGTACTTCGAGATCGAGTTTGGTTCCGATGGTTTTGAAATCGGAGTCTACATAGCCCATTCCGATGCCGATACCGAGCGTTGGGGATTGACTTCCGCTCGTGACCTCTCCGATTTTCCGATCGCCGGAGTAAATCGGATAATGAGCACGAGGCGGGGCCGATTTTCCGATCGGTTTAAAGGCAATTAAGGTCGAGGGAATCCCTTTCTGAGCTTGAGAAATGAGGATTGATTTTCCGGGATAGGAACTGGTTTTCGTCAAAGAGACAAATCGACCAAGATCGGCCTCTAAAGGGGTACGATCCGGAGAGAGATCGTTTCCATTCAAGGGATAACAGGATTCAAGTCGTAACGTATCTCGCGCTCCGAGACCGGTCGGTTTGAGTCCATCGGCTTTTCCGATTTCGAGGAGTGTCGTGAAGAGAGAGGAAACAGTTTCGGCAGAGATAAAGAGTTCAAATCCATCCTCTCCCGTGTAGCCAGTTCGTGCGATGAGGACTGTGTTCTGATTCCAGACGGTTTCAACGATGCGACTCCGTTTAGGAATTTCCAGATTTGGGATGAGGAGCTTAAGGATTTTCTCCGAAAGCGGACCTTGAAGGGCGACGGCGCCGTAGTCATCACTGGCGTTATCAAAGGAGATTTTGGGTGGGAGATGTTTTTGAATCCAAAGGGCATCCTCTTCGATCATCGAGGCATTCACAACGAGAAAGTAAC
Organism: Akkermansia muciniphila; assembly: GCA_945883905.1. Lineage (GTDB taxonomy): Bacteria > Verrucomicrobiota > Verrucomicrobiia > Methylacidiphilales > CAMAQI01 > CAMAQI01. The sequence goes on from CAMCYL010000001.1 coordinate 5,663, forward strand.
GATCAGCGGAGATGCGATAGATAATTAAATCATCGATCACTCCCCCTTTTTCATTGAGGAGAAAGGTGTATTGTCCTTGTCCATCGACGATTTTTGAGAGGTCATTTGCGAGAATCGAGTTAAGGGCTTCGGTCGCCTCATTGCCTTGGATCCAGAATTCACCCATATGGGAGATATCAAAGAGCCCTGCGTGTTGGCGAACGGCCTGATGTTCATCGATGATTCCGCTGTATTGAACCGGCATGTACCAGCCTGCGAAATCGACCATGCGACCGCCAATGGATTCATGAGTTGCGGCAAGGGGAGTTTTTTGAGGAGTTGAGTTCGACATGAGCGAAATGATTAACAGGCAATTTGAATGGGGAAAGCAGGAAATAGAAATTATTATCAAAAATGGAAATAATATTGGGTTTTACTTTGGAAGGTCTCCCCCGGTCTGAGGATTGTCTTCGGAAAATGAGGCTGATTTGGGCTATCGGGGTAGTGTTGGGTCTCGAGACAAAATCCGCTGCGAAATCGATAGGGATTCCCGGATTTTCCAATCAGAGAGCCGTCGAGGAAGTTTCCGCTATAAAATTGTACTCCAGGTTCGGAGGATCTAACCTCCATTTGAATGCCTGAAGTGGGGGCGGTAACTTTTGCGACTTTAAAGAGACCGTTCGACTCTTTTTCTTGCGTTAAAATCAGATTATGATCGTAGCCCTGTGCGAACTGGAGTTGGGGGGCGGCAGTATCGATCTCTTTGCCGATCGTTTTTGGCTGAAGAAAATCGAAGGGGCTGTTTTGCACAGAAAGAATTTCTCCTGTGGGGATTAAATTGGAGTTTATAGGCGTAAACTGCTCTGCAAAAAGCTGTAACTGATGATCTAAAATCGAGGGATGACCTTCTCCTTCAAGATTAAAGTAGGTGTGATTCGTCAAATTGATCGGCGTGGCACGATCCGTTGTTGCCTGATATTCGATCTCTAGCGTGTTTTTTTCAAGGACTCGATAAATCACCTTCACATGAAGATTTCCGGGATAGTTCTCCTCTTCCTCTGGACTAAAGTGAGTCAGAGTGAGTGTGGGGACTCCTTCAATTACAGCAGCGGTGGCATCCCAGAGATGTTGATCAAATCCTTTAATGCCTCCGTGGAGGTGATTCTTTTTGTTATTCGTCGCAAGCCTGTACCATTTTCCCTCTAGCAGAAACTTTCCTTTTGCGATTCGATTTGCAAAGCGTCCGATTATTGCGCCGAAGAAGGCATGAGAAGAGGCCTTCGTATAATCGGTGAGTTGTGAGTAACCGAGCGCCACATCGATGATTTTTCCAGAAGTGCAAGGAATTTGAAGCGAAGTGATAATTCCACCGTAGTTTGTGATTTTAACCGTCATTCCAGAACGGTTTTTAAATGTAAATAATTTTGCAAAGCCAAAGGGACTCTCGGAGATCATCCTTTAGATCTATCTTCAAAAAATGAGCGGACAATATTTATTAGAAAATCGAGATTATCCCCTCGGAAATCGAAAGTGAGTCTGGGCTTTCTCCCCATCGGGGCGTCGGTCTCAAAATCCAGTGTAGAAAAGGCAGGGGCTGATGGGCTATTGGGCTGTTAGGCTCGGAGTTTGAAAACCGATTAGCGGCATCGATGTGGGGTGGATTAACTGTTTTTATTTCGATCCGTCATTTCGAAAGCTTTATTGTTTCGTGATTTCTGAAAAAATAAGTGGCGAGTTTTAAGAATGCTGATATCGGTAGTTTCAAATTAACCAAGGATATTGAATGACTCATTGGACTCCCGATCAACTCTTGCAATCTCTTCAATGGCGTTATGCGGTAAAACAATTTGATGCGACGAAAAAAATCTCTGAATCCGTTTGGAGTGTTCTCGAAGAGGCTTTGGTGTTAACACCCTCCTCCTTCGGATTACAGCCGTGGAAGTTTTTGGTGGTCACGGATAGTGCGGTACGTCAACAGTTGATGGTGCATTCATGGAATCAACCGCAAGTGGTTGATTGCTCTCATCATGTTGTTTTTGCAATCCATAAAAACCTCGGGGAGGCTCAAATTGATCGTTTTTTAAATTCGACCGCAATCACCCGCGGGATTCCGCGTGAAAGCTTGGATGGTTATCGTGGAATGATGGTCGGAAATCTTGTTCAAGGCCCCCGGAGTGCGATTATTAATGAGTGGGCGACCTTTCAATCTTATATTGCCCTTGGAAATTTCATGACTTCTGCGGCGGTGATCGGAGTCGATACCTGTCCGATGGAGGGGATTGATGCCGGAAAATATGATGAAATTCTTGGACTCCTCGGTACGGAGTATCAAACGGTTGTTGCTTGTGCTGCTGGGTATCGAGCCTCGACCGATAAATATGCAAGCTTAGCCAAGGTTCGTTATCCGAAGTCGGAACTCATTCAGCGGATTTAATTTTCTCGCTCCAGTGTGCTGTATCAAGTTAGGGTGAGGGGATTATGGCACGGGTTCTTTACGCAGTGATGGGAAATACGCATGGGCATATCATGCGAACTCAGTCTATTGTCAGCCGACTTCCTCATCATGAGTTCTATTTTGTGGGAGGAGGACGCGTTCCTGCGGCATTTGCTCAAAACTATCCGGTGCTTGAAGTTCCAGTTTTACGAACTGTTCATAAGAATCAGACGGTTTCCGTTTGGGGGGTGATTCAGCAGATTTATCAATGTTTGAGATCGATCCCCAAAGTGCGTCGTCAAATCTTAAATCTTGTTCAGGAATGGAGGCCCGATGTTGTGATTGTTGACCGGGAGTTTTTTACTCCGATTGCTCTTTTGGGACAGAGGATTCCTGTTTTGGGAATCGATCACTCCCATGTCATGAAAGCATGCGACTATCCAGTTCCCTCCGATCAGTGGCTCTCATGGAGTTTGGCGATGTTGAATGACTATATGCTTTTTGATTTCACTCGGAAAAATCTTATCGTCTCTTTTTTTCATCCCCCTCATAAAAGAGGGAATCAGGATGAACTTTTTCCTGCGATCGTTCGTCCGGAGGTTCCGCGAGTTCAACCTCGAAATGGCGACTACATTTTACTTTATCAAACCAGCAATACCTTTGGAGCGCTCTTAGAGGTGATGAAACAACTTCCCCGTCGAGTCGTTGTTTATGGGTTTCGCAATGAGCATGTGGTGGAGGGGAGTATCACTTATAAACCATACGATCCAGAGGCGATTTTAGAGGATCTCGCGGGATGTCATTATGCGGTGGTGAATGGCGGTCATAATTTGATTTCGGAGGCTCTTTTTTACGGGAAACCGGTTTTCTGTTTTCCGATCAAGATGTTATTTGAGCAATATATCAATGCTTGGCATGTACGGGCTTTAGGATACGGCGATTTTTCCACAACCCGAGAACCGAAAGCGGCGTTGTTTTTGGACTTTGAATTGAAGGTTGAAGCGGCGAGAGAGCGGATTTGTGTCGAGTTTCATGAAGGAACCGATTTATTAGTGAAGCGAGTGGATCAGTTCATTCAGACCCGTTCATGAAAATCGCCTATATCACCTACCAATATCCGACCTTGTCACAGACCTTTATTCAAAGAGAGATCAAGAGCGTTGCCGCATTAGGATTGGAAATTGAGGTTCATGCGATGCGGGGGAGAGCGATTCCTTTCGATCATTTCATTCCTCCAGGGGTAGTTATTTATCCTTTTTCACTTCTGCGATTATGGACCCTCATTTACAAAATCCCTCAGGAGCTGTTTCGAGATCCTGCGCTGATCGTTCGTGGAATTCAATTTCTTCAAGGCAAGCGTTGGCGGGGTTTCGATGATTTTTTAATCAATCTTTTGGGGATCGGATTTGCCTTTGCGACAGTCGATCGATTTCGTCAGTCGGAGGTTGATCATTATCATGGGGTTTGGGCGACGGGGATGACGACCGCAGCTGCACTTTTAGCGAAGATGACGGGTAAGCGATTTAGTATGGGGGCTCATGCTTTTGATCTCTATCGACATGGCGGGGATTCTTTTTTGAAAGAGAAATTGGCTCGTGCGGTGTTTATTCATACCACGACGGAGGCGAATGTTCGTTATCTTCGGCATTTGGTTCCTCAATCCAACGTGATCCTTTCACGGCGGGGTTTAGAGTCCCTTCCGGATCTTTCGCTGAAGAAATCAAATTCCTGTTTCACGATTTTATCGGTGGCGCGATTGGTTCCTAAAAAAGGACTCGAATATCAAATCAAGATCTGTCAGGAGCTCAAACGACAGGGTTTTCCCTTTATTCATCGGATCATCGGAGAGGGGACACTTCGTGACGGGTTACAAAAAGAGATTGAGGCGGCGGGGCTTCAAAAAGAGATTCAACTCCTCGGTGCACTTTCTCAAAAAGAGGTTCAAGAGTACTATGCTCAATCCGATCTATTTTGGCATACAGGCCTTGTCGATGCGGAGGGGGATCGAGATGGACTTCCCAATGTCATTCCAGAGGCCTTTTCTTGGGGGCTTTGTGTTTTGAGTAGTCCGACTCCCGGTGCCGATGAGGCCGTGCTCCATGGGGAGACCGGTTGGATTTCCGATCCCCGACAAATCGAAAGCACGGCGCGTGCGATTCAGGAGTTGGCGGTGAACCAGGAGTTACGTCAGAAGTTAGGGGAGGAGGGACGTCGATGGGTCGAAGCGCATTTCATGAGCTCACAAAATGCGATGATTTTAGAGAAGGCCTTTAGGGAATTCTCTTTGTCAGCATCGCTTGAATCTGTCGGGGATCACCTCTCATATCCAACACACCAATAACAGAGAATTTATTATCTTTAACCCAGACTCTACAATAGGAATAAAAAATGGAGCGCCGACGGTTTTGACGGCATAGGCGTCAACTTAAGAGAAAAGAAATTACAGTTTTAACCGCAGGGTAAACGGGGGGTAACGGAGGTTATGACTGTTTTCTGATAAAGCGTTTTATTCCATTCCGTAAATGGGGAACATTAAAATGGATGCGAAATCCTACTTTTTTTTTGAGGTTTTTTTATTTTCTCATTGAGAATTGTATATTTCATAAAAACCTCTCTGGCATTTCCCCAAGCGATTTCCCAGCCGAGAGTTCCGTTGCGGAATCCCTGTTTGAGGATGTATCCTCTAAAAAACCGCCATCCGGCATGGAGATAGGGGCTAAAGGGAGTGGTTATTTTTCCTTTTTGAATCGCTGTTTTCGCCCAGAGATTGGCGTAGTGATGAATTCGCTCTTCTCGATCCTCGCGGTTTTGATAGGTATAGTGCCAAAGATAACCATCAATGCGTTGAATCGGACCATTGACTTCGAGTCGTTCATGGACCGCTCCTCCTGAAAAGTGGGCTTTTCCCTTTTGGAAAAGACGGACGAGGCGGTCGGGGAACCAGTCGCCGTAAAAAATTTTAACCCCTTGATATTCAACGATTCGAGAGAGTTCGTAGCCTGCGGGGTGCTCTTTTTTGCTTTTGAGGGATTGGAGGTTTTTAAGGAGTTCTGCAGAGAGTTCTTCATCGGCATCAATACTGAGAATCCATGGGTGAGAGGCATTGGAGAGAGCGAAATTTTTCTGACTTACATAGCCCTCCCAGGGATGAGCGATAAAGCGAGCCTTAAAGGAGGAGGCGATTTGGGAGGTTTGATCAGTGCTTCCACTATCGATGATTACGATTTCATCGACGAGAGGTCGAATCGAGTGAAGGCAACGAGCGAGGTTTTTTTCCTCGTTGAGCGTGATGATACAGGCAGAGATTTTCAAGCTTGGGGGAAGAATTGATCTTCGAGCATCAAGCAGAGGCAATGATAGATCGGGAGATGATATTCTTGAATTCGGTAGGTTTCAGTTTCAGGGACGCAGAGACAAAGGTCGCAAAGAGGTTTAATCGCTCCTCCTGATTTCCCTGTAAAGCCGATTGTTTTAATCCCCTTTACCCGTGCGACTTCAAGTGCGTGGCGTACATTGAGTGCATTGCCGGAGGTACTGAGTGCGATTAAGGTATCGTTTGCTCTGCCGAGTCCCCAAAGGAGTTGGGCGTAGGTGACTTGGGGATCGACATCGTTTGCAAAAGCGGTCGAAAGTCCTGGAAATCCTGTCAGGGGAATGGCAGGAAGTGATCCTTGTAATTTGGAGGCAAGTTCAGGAGAGAATTTGGATCGATCTTCGGGGGAGAGGGGGCGCTTATGATAAAAACCTTTGAGAAGCTCTCCGGACCAATGTTCACAGTCGGCGGCGCTGCCTCCGTTCCCACAGAGATAAAGAGAGCCCTGTTTTTCGTAGGTTTGAGCAATCATCTCAAATGCTTTTTGAATATCCGGAAGGAGGGATTCTAACGCTGGACAGCGTTCGATGAGAAGAGAGAGGTGTTTTGACATTGTGTTTTTGATGATTGAAGTTGAATCATAAATCGGTCAAAGACCGAAACCAAGAATCTATTTTAAATAAATAACATTTTTTCATTCACATCACATTGTATTCCGATTTATGAATTTTAAAAATACAATTTCTTTTTTTTGTTTTCGGGCTTAGCCAAAAACAGTTGTCCCTCACGAAAATCACAAAATGTTGACCGTTTTGCGAAGAATTCAAACAGTGAGGGACTAAAGAGAGATTAGTCTTTGAGCAATAATTCCTTAATCTTTTCGGGGATATTTTTAGCTCTCATTAAAGTTTCGCCAACCAAGATCGAGTTGATTCCTTGTTCTCGGAGAAACCGTACATCCTCTGCTGTTTTAATCCCACTTTCACTGACCGCCAGAACATCGCTCGGAATCTCCTGTGCGAGCTCCTCCGTGGTATGGAGATTCACCTCAAAGGTTTTGAGATTTCGATTATTAATTCCAATCATATCCGCTCCGAGATCAAGAGCACGGTCCATTTCCTCAAGATTGTGAACCTCGACGAGAACATCGAGTTGGCAGGTTTTGGCGATATCGTAAAGACGGGTTAGTTGCTCCTCTTCGAGAGCCGCGACAATGAGAAGAATCGCATCCGCTCCCGCGAGAACACTTTCGTAGACTTGAAGTTCGTGAATCGTGAAATCTTTTCGAAGGAGGGGAAGATCGACCTGATCTCGGATATCTCGAAGAAAGCGTAAGTGACCTTGAAAGTATTTTTCATCGGTGAGAATACTGAGGCAATGGGCCCCGGCTCGTTCGTATTCACGGGCTTGACTAATGGGATTAAAATTTCCGGCGATGACACCAGCAGAGGGGGAGGCCTTTTTTACTTCGGCGATGAGCGTGATCTCGCCGCCGAGTTGAAGGATTTGACGGAAAGGACGGTAGTCGTTTCGCTTGAGGGCCCGCTTACGGAGATCGGCCGCAAAAGGTTCCAGTTTTTTGACCTCTTCCTGTTTTGTGGCAATGATTTCTAAGAGTTTATTGTTCATAACGAATGATTTCCTCAGGGGATGAGAAAGAATTTGGAGGCGGGGGTTGAGTTGTCAAATGAGGATAGCTTCCTTGAGTAGGAAATCATAATTTTCAGAAAGAGAAAGCAGTTTTGTATTTTTAAATTCATAAATCGGCAGGGAGCGTCGTATTTAGGTTTTATTCATTATCAGGATCGGCATCGGAGCGTTTTTTTCCACGGAGAAAGGCTTCGATGAAGGCATCGAGGTCGCCGTCCATGACCCCTTGAACGTCGGTGGTTTGTTCGCCTGTACGTAGATCTTTGACCATTTGGTACGGTTGGAAAACGTAGGAGCGAATTTGACGCCCCCAACCGATCTCCCCTTTTTCTCCGTAGAATTTCTCCATTTCGGCACGCTTTTTATCCATCTCCATTTCGTAGAGACGCGATTTGAGGACCTTTAGCGCAGAGGCTTTATTTTTGATCTGAGAGCGTTCGTTTTGACAGGTGGCGACGAGCCCCGTCGGGATGTGTGTGACGCGAACGGCTGAATCGGTGGTATTGACCCCCTGTCCTCCGTGTCCACCAGCCCGATAGACATCGGTGCGGAGATCTTTTTCATCGATGACGATATCGATATCATCATCGACCTCAGCGATCACATCGAGGGAGGCGAAGGAGGTCTGACGTTTTCCTTGAGAATTGAATGGAGAGATACGAACAAGTCGGTGGACACCTCGCTCCGCCTTGAGATGTCCATAAGCGTATTCTCCTTTAATAAAAAGAGCGGCCATTTTGATTCCGGCCTCTTCACCCGAGAGAATATCCATGAGTTCGACCGTAAATCCGCGTCGTTCACAGAACCGTTGATACATTCGTAAGAGCATATTTGCCCAATCGCAGGCCTCCGTTCCACCAGCACCGGAGTGAAGCGTGATGATAGCATTATTATGATCGAACTTTCCGGAGAGGAGGACTCGAAGTTCAAAGGCATTGAGATCTTTCTCAAAACGATCGTATTCCTGAGAGAATTCCTGAGCGGCTGCTTCCGACCCATCCTCTTTTGTGAGTTCTTCGAGAACGTGGAGATCAGCGATTCGTGTCTCAAATTCTCCGAAGGGAAGAATTTTTGACTTTAATATCTTAACTTCGAGGATTAGCTTTTGCGCTTTTTGGTTATCATTCCAGAAGTCCTGATTGGACATTCTTCCTTCAAAATCGATGAGTTCTTTACGGAGTGTATCCAAGTCAAAGAAACCTCTTGAGTTGAGCTAAACGGCTTTCCATGACAGAGAGATCGATATTGATCATAGGATTCATGAGATTTTGACTAGCGCAGATATTTCTGAGGACAATGTTTTTTCCGCTTTACAAAAATCGTACGCCGAGCAGCATCACCCTCCTTTCATTTGAAAACTATGTTGAACTCGAAGCTAGAAAAACCGTTGAAACTTGGACTTCCTAAAGGAAGTCTTGAGGAATCGACTTTTGCATTGTTTGGAAAGGCCGGTTTTAACTTTAATCGCTCGAACAGTCGTAGTTATAAACCGTATGTGGATGATGTGGATCTAGATCCTCGATTAATTCGTCCGCAAGAGATTTGTCGTTATATTACGCAAGGTTTTTTAGATTGTGGGATTACAGGGAAAGATTGGATTGCTGAAAATCTTTCTGAATCTCAAGGAGCGGTTCATGTCATTTGCGATTTAAACTATAGTAAAGCGACCTCAATGCCTGCGCGTTGGGTTTTAGCGGTTCCGGAGGATTCCCCGATTAAGACCGTACAAGATCTTGAAGGAAAAAGAATTGCGACAGAGCCCGTTCAACTCGTCAGAGCTTATTTAAAGAAGCATGGAGTGAATGCGGAAGTCGAGTTTTCATGGGGTGCGACAGAGGTCAAAGTCCCTGAGTTAGTGGATGCGATTGTGGATATCACCGAGACCGGTTCCTCAATCCGAGCGAATAAGCTTCGGATTGTTGATACGATCATGGAAAGTTATCCGCAATTTATTGCAAATCTAAAGGTGTGGGAGAGTCCGGCGGCAAGACGCAAATTGGAATCGATCGCACTTTTATTGCAAGCGGCATTGAATGCGCGAAACAAGGTCGGTATGAAGATGAATCTTCCGAAAGTAAAATTGGAAGAGATTCTCAAACTAGTCCCTGCCTTGCGCAATCCAACGGTCTCTCCGTTGACACAAGAGGGATGGATCGCGATCGAGACGATCGTCGACGAATCGGTAGTGCGGGAGATGATTCCGGCCCTCAAAGAGCAAGGGGCAGAAGGAATTATCGAATATCCGCTAAATAAAGTTGTCTATTAAAATAATTTGGTTTAGAAATCGAAGGACAGAATTATGGGATCACTCAAGAAGCGCAGAAAAGAAAAGATTAACAAGCACAAACGACGTAAACGTCGTCGTGAGAACCGTCATAAGAAGCGGTTGCGTTACAAGGCTTAATCGTCTAATATTCATTCATGAATTGGAACACTCGGAACATTTTATTCCGGGTCACCTTATCCTCATGTCTTTTACTGGCTCGGGTGGAGGCTTCGGCCTCCTCCGAGTCGGTTTTAAGTCTTCCCTATGCGGAACGGTCTCAGAGTTATTCCCCTCCGGTTACGATGGAGTTGGGGGACCGCTCCGAGCAGTTGGCTCAGGCACAAGCGCTTTACGCAGAGGCCGTGAGATTAGAAAGTACGAGCGGTTTTTTAGAGGCCCAATCTCTTTACGAGAGAGTATTACTTCTCGATCCTAGTTTTTCGATGCTTCAATGGCGGATGGCGTTTAGCTACATTCAGAAGGAGCAACCTGAACAGGCACTCTCCGTTGTTTTAAGGGGGTTAGAGGCGAACCCTCAATCTTCAACGCTCAAGGCCCTTTCTGCGTGGATTTATACGTTGCTTAAGCAACATCGAGAGGCGATTCGAGTTGCACATCAAGTTTTGAGTCAGAATTTTGAAGAAATTTATGCCTACCGGGCTCTTTATGAATCTCAAAAAACGCTGGGGCTTGATAAAGAGGCGAAAGAAACCGTGACGAATTCCCTACGGATTCCCTCGAATAAAGTTAAATTTTGGACTGATATTGCTCGTGTTTATACCGAGTTAATGATGAAAGACCCTCAGCTTAAAAAAGAGGATCTTGTGAAGCCGATCTCTCAATTTTATGAGAAGGCAATCACGCTTGAACCGGAGAATATCGAGGTCTTTAAGCAATTCGGCGATTTTCTTCAAAGTATGGGGGCTCACGATCGAGCTTTAATGATCTATCAGAAAGGACTTGCGTACCAAACCGATGATATCGATCTCTTGTTACGAGTGGGTCGAATGGAGCATCGGAACGGAAAAACAAAAGAGGCTTACCGACGGTTTGAATTGGCCTATGAGCAACGACCGGATTTTCCGATGCTTCGTGAGCTTATGGCAACGGTAGCGCTACAAGCGGGAGATTTTGAAAGGGCAATGACCTTGAATGAGGAGTTGGTCTTTCGTAATCCCAAGGCGGAATCAGCTCATCGGAATCTCTTAGAGCTCTATACGCAACAAAAGCAAAAGGAGCGGGCGATCTCCTTTTACGAGCGTTTGTTGGAGGTCGGTATTCACAATGATTTAATTTTCGATACCTTAGATGATTTCTATCAAAAGGAGGGGCTTTGGGATCGGGGAATCGTCTATTTTGAGAAATGGGTAGAAACGCATCCTCAGGAGATTCGACCCTTTGCAATTTTAACAAATTACTATGAAAAAACGAAAGTTTTAGATCAAAAAATCGGCTTTTTCCAAGGGCTTATTGAGCGGCATCCGAAAGAGTTAAACTTATATTCTATTTTAACGCTTCTTTATGAGCGAATGAATCGATCGAAAGAGGCGGAGAAAATTTATGAAAAACTGTTGGTCGATTATCCGAATGATTTAAATATTCTTGAGAACTATCTTCTTTTTTATATTCGGGGGAAAAAATTTGGAGAGGCCGAGCTATTAATGAATCGTTTCGAGAAACAGATAGCCTCCTCGCTTCATCTACGAATGATCCAGGGGATTGTTTTAAGGCAGTTAAAAAAATACGAAGCGGCGATGCTTGTTTTTGAAAAAATTGAAGTGAACTATGAGTCTGAAAAAAAGAGTCCCTTAAATGCCGAATTTTATTTAGAGTTTGGATTAACTCAAGATATGGCAGGTCGGGATGATTTGGCAGAAAAGAGTTTTTTGAAAGGACTGGATCGAGCCCCTCAAGAGTGTCGACTTCAGAATGCACTCGCTTATTTGTGGGCGGAAAAGGAAGTACGCCTCGATGAGGCTTATATTTTGAGTAAAAAGTCGTTGGAAAATCGACCGAAAGAGGGCTCTTATATTGATACCCTTGCGTGGATTTATTATAAGATGGGAAAGCTTTCTGAGGCTCAAGCCCTTTTAGAAGAGGCACGTTTACTGACGAATGAGGACTCAGAAGTATTAGGACATTTAGCGGAGGTTTATGAAAAACTGGGGCGAAAAGAGGATTCTTTAGCTCTTTGGCGTTCTGTTTTTGAGAAAAACGCTGAATTTCCGAAGATCAAAGAAAAGCTATTATCATTAGAAGAAGAGTTGAAACAATCAAAAGCTCATGTAAAAAGCTCTCCATGATTGGTGAAACTAGAAAAATTTTATTATGGATTTTGTCGAGTTTAATTTTATTTGCTCCGATGGGATTCGCTCAAAAAAAGGCATTAACACGGACTCAAGTAGAGTCGATTGTAAAGGCGAAATCAGTTTATCTCGTGGATACTCTCACGGGACAGGTTATTTTTGAACGAAATAAAAACAAACCCTATCCTCCTGCCAGTACTGTAAAATTAATGACCGCCCTTTTAGCGTATGAACTGAAGGGGGGGATTGATGGAAAAATGTTAATTGATTCAACGGATACACGAGTGGAGCCGAGTCACGTTCCGTTGATTCCCGGAGAGACCGTTGCGATTCGCGATCTTTTTCGGGCATTGTTAGTCGGATCCGACAACGATACGGCTTTGGCGATTGCACGCTTTGCGGGGGGATCTTATCAACGATTCGTTTTATTGATGAATGATCGTGCGTTACGTTTGGGCTGTGAAAGAACTCGATTTGTAAATCCGAATGGATTACCGGCCTCGGGACAGTTTACGACGGCGGTCGATTTAATGAAAATATTTGAGGCGACGATGAAAGTCTCTGATCTAAGACGAATCTGCCAACTTCCCTCTTTTGTTTTAGAGACGAAGGCCGGACGTCAGATCGTGAAAAATCATAATAAACTATTGGGGGTCTATCCAGGGATGGGGCCGGCGAAAACCGGTTGGACTTATGCGTCGAGACATACTTATGCGGCGGCGGCGACTCGCGAGGGAAGGGAACTTCATTTGATTATTTTAAATAGTCCAAACAAATGGATCGATGCACAGACCCTATTTGATTTTGGATTTGCGAATCTTCCTGTAAATGAGTCCGATAAAGTTTCTCGGATTCCCTCAGTGGTTTCCTCCCCAACAGCCTCTGGAAGGATGTAATTATGAGTGGTAAATTATACGTTGTCGCAACTCCGATTGGAAATTTAGAGGACATTACTTTACGGGCTTTGCGTATTTTGAAAGAAGTGGATATTATTGCCGCTGAAGACACTCGTCATTCACTGCATCTGTTACAACATTTTGAGATCCATAAAAAGCTCGTGAGTTATCACGAGTTTAACGAAGCGAAGCGAACAGCTGAATTTCAGCAAGATTTTGCAGTTGGCAGAACGATTGCACTCATTAGTGATGCGGGTATGCCTGGAATTTCAGATCCGGGAGAGCGACTTATCCGCTCTTGTGTTACGCAAGGAATTCCAGTGGAGGTGATCCCTGGCGCTTCGGCGGTTTTGCAGGCTTTAGTGGGGGCAGGATTTCCGATGGTTCCGTTTCATTTTGGCGGCTTTTTACCGGTGAAAAGTGTTGGACGGAGAAAAGAACTCCTTCGTGCTGCAGAACGGGATTGTACCTCGATTTACTTTGAATCTCCCCATCGTTTAGTCAGATCCCTTGAGGATGCCGTTGCGGAGATTTCTGATTGTTCTGTTTGTGTTGCACGTGAGTTGACAAAGAAATTTGAGGAGGTCAAACGGGGATTACCTCAAGAGCTTTTGGAGTACTATCGTTCGCAGGCGGTTCGAGGAGAGATTTGCCTGGTGATTAAATCGCGTAATGCCAAGTAATTGAATCGAGGAGTTTTATGTCCTGTACCTATGAAGTGATCGAGAAAGAGGGAAAAGTCATCGATGTCATGACGGATGATACGGCGGGAATGAGGATGATGGTGTTGCGTAAGGGGGCGGAACTTTTGAGTTTATCCAAACGAAATTCGAGAGGGGAATGGATCGGTTTTTTACATCGGGATGGGGAGGTTTCAACGCCAGAGGTTGGTTGGGGAAATCATTCCACGGTGATGGGTTATTATGTGCATCGCATCAAAGAGGAGCGGTCGAGTTACTGTGGACAAGAGATTCGCGGTGGAACCCATGGGTTTATTCGACATAAAACATTTAGTGCGCCGAAAGCTTCGGAAGAGACAGGAGTTTTAAAGTATTCGATTCCTTATCAGGAAATTGATCCGAAAGATTATCCTTTTAAACTTTCCATGGATCTTACTTATCGTCTCCATGGAGATAAACTATTTGTGCAGTTCTATTTTTCAAATAACGAGATGCAACGGGCGGCGCACGTGAGTTTTGGGCTGCATCCAGGATTTGGAGTGAGTTCAATTGAGGGGGCTAAAATCTTATTTCCTGGCGGTTCATTTGTTCGTTATGCCTCTCCTGGAAATTTTCTTTCGGGGGACAAACAGTTTTTGGAGATTCCGAAGGGAGAATTTCCTTTTTCGAAAGCGGAGCTTCCGAACACTTTTATTCTAGAATTTAAAAAAGTGACCACCCCAGTGGTTGTTCTTGAGGATGCCGTAGCGAACAAGCGAGTGGAGGTCGATTTGCAAGGGGTTCCCTATTTTTCACTTTGGAGTGATGGAAATGAGGTCAATCCATTTATTTGTATTGAACCGCATTGGGGATTGCCGGATCACCATCTACAAAGGCCTTTTGAAAATAAAGAGGGAATTCAAGTCGTCGGTCCTCGGGGAAATATGAATAAAATATTTTCAATTACCCCTTCATTTTTGAAAGATTAAGAATTAATTGATAAAATCGCTCGCCAAAGGAGCGATTTTTGACAAAAAAGACCCCCTTATGAGTAAGATTGTCATTCTCGATTTCGGTTCACAGTTTACGCAGGTCATTGCCCGACGGATTCGGGAGTTGAATGTCTTTTCCGAGATTGTTCATCATCATACCTCTTTAGAGAAAATTAAGGCGATGAAACCGAGTGGGATTATTCTCTCGGGGGGACCTGCAAGTGTTTACTCAGAAAAGGCCCCTCATCCGGATTTAGGGGTTTTTGAGCTTGGAGTGCCTGTTTTAGGGATCTGTTACGGGATGCAACTCATGGGATTTCATTTAAAGGGGGGGGTTCAAAAGTGCGATCGTCGTGAGTATGGACGGGGAACCTTGAAGGTTAAAAAAACAAACCCGTTGTTTACAGGACTTCCTCGTACCCTTGAGATATGGAATAGTCATGGAGATCGACTCACTCGTTTGCCTAAAGGCTTTGAGGTGATTGCAGTGAGTGAAAACGCCCCTTATGCGGCGATTCAAGATTCGAAACGGCAGTTTTTTGGATTACAGTTTCATCCTGAAGTTTCCCATACTCCTCGCGGAAAAGAGATTTTAAAGAATTTTGTGATTGGAGTTTGTAAGGCCAAGCCAGATTGGACAATGAAATCTTTCATTGATAAAACCTGCGCGGAGATTAAGCAAACGGTAGGGAAGGATCGTGTTATTTTGGGACTCAGTGGAGGCGTTGATTCGAGCGTTGCAGCGGCTCTTTTGCATCGTGCGATTGGGAAGCAGTTGACCTGTATTTTTGTTGATAATGGATTGCTTCGTTTAGGAGAACGGGATGCCGTTCAAGGGTACTTTCAACGCGGTTTAGGCATTAAGTTAGTGACCGAACAGTCGGGGCCCCGTTTTCTTAAAAAGCTCAAAGGAGTCACCGATCCAGAGAAAAAAAGAAAGATCATTGGTGGAGAATTTATTCGGGTTTTTGAAGAGGCGATGAAGAAAGTGGGGCAAGCGAAGTATCTTGCTCAAGGGACCCTTTACCCGGATGTGATTGAGAGCGTGGCGATTGGGAACAATCCTGCCTCGGTGATTAAAAGTCATCATAATGTGGGAGGACTCCCCAAGAACATGAAGTTTAAATTGGTGGAGCCGCTTCGTCAGCTTTTTAAAGATGAAGTTCGCAAAGTGGGGGAGCAACTAGGATTGCCTGAGGAGATCGTTTGGAGGCAACCGTTCCCTGGACCGGGATTAGCCGTGCGTTGTCTTGGGGCTATTGAACCGGAGAAACTTGAAATTTTACGTAAAGCCGATGCCATTGTCATTGAGGAAATTAAGAAGGCGGGATGGTATTATAAAGTTTGGCAATCCTTTGCGGTATTACTTCCAGTGAAGAGTGTGGGAGTGATGGGAGATGAAAGAACTTACGACTACACCATTGCACTTCGTTGCGTTGAAAGCCAAGATGGAATGACGGCGGATTGGGTTCGACTTCCTCAAGAATTACTCGGCAAGATCTCCTCTCGAATTATCAATGAGGTCCGCGGAGCGAATCGAGTGGTTTATGATATTAGCTCGAAGCCTCCTGCCACGATTGAGTGGGAATGATTCGTTTGCGTTGAAGCGTTATCAAATTTGTCTCGATTTTTATCGGGAATAAATCATCGTTCTGCTGTCTCACATGAATAATCAACATCCAGTGGAGTTTGAAAGCGTGGTCGAGACTTATTATTCATCCCTTTTTCGTTTCGGAATCAGTCTTTCAGGTCGAGAGTCTGACGCCTCTGATTTGACTCAGCAAACCTTTTTGATCTGGGCTCAAAAAGGAGATCAACTTCGGGATTTCTCAAAGGTAAAAACGTGGCTTTTTACTACTCTCTATCGGGAGTTTTTAAGATCGAGACGACGTGAGAAGAGTCATCCGAGTCAAAGTTTGGAGGAGATGGAGATTGAGTTGCCTGAGGTGACCGCTTCATCCTTTGAAGAGATGGATGGGGTGAAGGTTGTGGAGATTTTGAACGGTTTAGATCTGGTTTATCGTGAGCCTTTGACTCTTTTTTATTTAGAGGAGCTCTCTTATAAAGAGATTGCTGAGATTTTGGAAATCCCGATAGGAACCGTGATGTCTCGACTCGCACGGGGAAAGGGTTTGATGAGAAAGCGGTTGGAGAAAGATTTTAAGGGGGGAGAAGAATGAACCGAGAGCAAATCATTGAGGTGCTTTTGTCGGTTCGTTCCCGCGAAGAGGGAAAAGGAGATCGAGTTGTTGAAGCTGCTTTTGAGCAGATGGATAAAGACCCAACCCTGAGAGCCATTTGGGAGGAGCAACGTCAATGGGATCAACTTTTTAAAAAATCGATTCATTCGATTGCAGTCCCGACCGATTTAAAGCAAAGAATCTTGGAGCAGAATCACTCTTCAGGGGATCAGATATCATCGATTATCCCTTTTCCTCGCTATTTATGGATTCCTTTAGCGGCTGCGGCCTTGGTGATTCTTAGTTTTATCTTTTTTAACTTTCAAGTAGAGAGTGAAAGTCGCGATTTTGCTCGTTTTGAGGAGAGGGCCGTTGATTATACGCAAGGCTTTTTTATGCTCTCAAAGAAAACAGGGCAACAAAGTGAAGTTCGGGAGTGGCTCAGGAGTCATGGAGCTCCCCATTCATTTAAGATTCCCTTTCAAATTGAAGGACTCTCCCAATTGGGATGTCGTCAGGTGAAATTTTGTGGAATCTCCTCCTCGATGATTTGTTTTGAAATTGAGGGGAAACATCAAGAGGTTCATCTTTTTATTGTGGATAAATCCCATCTCGAAAATTTACCCCCTTACGGCGTTCCGGAGGTTCTTCAGAAGAAGGGAAATGCAGTAGCGCGGTGGACCGATGACAATCATGGTTATATTTTAACGGGAGCGATTACCTTAGAGGAGATGAAATCTTTATTTTAATTATTTTGGAATAAAGCAATGGTTTGTGTCTCCCAATTTTAGAACTGTTTGGGAATCCTCACAGTTTATTGAAAAAAATAAAACAAGGAGCAGATAATGACTAAAACGACACGTACAATGATTGCGGCTGCCGCCGTTGCAGGAATTTTAACTGGAATCTCGGTGAAAACAGCGAATGCAGGAGTTCTTGCTTCAACTGTTTTAGCGGATGAAAAAGCGAAATGTTCTGGTAAGGATGGGTGTCCTGCAAAAAAAGAGACTCCCGATAAAGATAAAAAAGAGAAACATGCTTGTAATGGTAAAGAGGGCTGTTCTGGAAAGAAGGAAAAGGAATCTTGCAGTGGCAAAGAGGGTTGCCCTGGTAAAAAAGATAAGAAATAATTCTATCGATTTCTAAAGTTGCAATAAAGCGAGGGCACGGACTCAAGTGGCGTTCGTGGAGGACCTCATCGAAAATGAATCTCTTAGGAAGGCTGGAATTCAGGAAAAATTGATTTGAATATGGAATGGTATTCAATCCAAAATTCGGATTCTTTTTCCTGTTTTCTTGCTTTCCTAAGAGTTCTTTTTTGAATTCTATCATATCCTTTTAATCAATTTTTTATTGCAATAGAAAGCTCAGATTTTAATTGGAATCGATGAAGTTGATTTAAGATTCATCATGCCTGCAAATCGTTTTAATAATTTCACTGAATACGAAATCGGAATTGGACTTCGTGTTCCGCACTATGATCATATTTTATCGGAGCGACCAACCGTGGATTGGTTTGAGATTATTTCGGAGAATTACATGCAGGAGGGGGGGCGTCCTTTATCTGTTCTTGATCGCATTTTAGAGCAGTATCAGGTCGTTCAACATGGTGTTTCTCTTTATTTTGGCTCTAAGGATCCGTTGAATCGGACTCATTTAAAGAAACTTAAAAAACTTTGTCAGCGCACAAAAACTCCGTGGCTTTCAGATCATTTATGCTGGGGAAGTGTGGATGGAACCTATTCTCACGATCTTTTACCTCTTCCGTATACCTTAGAAGCGGCGAAGAATGCAGCGAAAAAAATTCGTGAGGTTCGTGACTTTTTAGAAATCCCTATTGCTGTCGAGAATGTGAGTAGTTATGCTGAATTTCATTCTTCTGAAATGAATGAGTGGGAGTTTTTGACCGAGGTCGTCGAGCGGGCTGATTGTGGAATTCTATTGGATGTGAACAATATTTATGTCTCCTCGCAGAATCATACCTTTGATCCCAGAGATTATATTTTAGGAGTGCCTCATCATCGTGTAGCTCAGATGCATATCGCCGGACATTCTAAGTATGAACGATTTATTATTGATACCCATGATCATCCGGTCATCGACCCCGTTTGGGCTCTTTACGATTTAGCGATTCAAAAAGTGGGGCCGACAGCGACGCTCTTAGAATGGGATGCTCGTATTCCCTCTTTTCAAGAGGTTCATGATGAGGCAAAGAAAGCGACTCGATATTGGAAAAGTCGAAAAAAGATTGCGCAAAAAAAACA
This sequence comes from Akkermansia muciniphila, assembly GCA_945883905.1. Lineage (GTDB taxonomy): Bacteria > Verrucomicrobiota > Verrucomicrobiia > Methylacidiphilales > CAMAQI01 > CAMAQI01. Next base: position 24,602 of record CAMCYL010000001.1, read on the forward strand.
GAAAAGAGGATCATGAACTCCCTTGCTCAAATCCAAAAAGACTTTTTAAATTGCGTAAAATCTCCTTTGAATTCAAAAGATCGGATTCAACTGAATCCGAAGGGGGTTCAATGGGTAAAGTCGGAGATGAAGCCGAATGATCGATTGAGTGGAGAGGCACGTATAGAGATCTATGCCCGACAATATTGGTTTCGAATTTTAGAGTCCCTTTATGACGATTTTCCAGGATTAAGAGCGTTGATGGGGGATCTTGCCTTTGAGCGATTGATCCGAGAATATATCGAAAAATACCCCTCACGCTCCTATACCTTACGTGATTTTGGGAATCGATTGCCTGCTTATATTCTAAAAGAAAAAAAACGATATAAAACGAATTCAATCCTTTATTTTCAAATGGCAACCATGGAGCTTGCTCAACTTCATGTTTTTGATGAAAAAGAGGAAAAGCCTTTGAGTTCAAAGAGTTTAGGGTCGAGACCTTTGAATCGTCGTTTTCAGATTGCACCTCATGTTCGTTTGATGATTTTAGATTATCCGCTCGATGAATTGCAGTTAAAGTTAAATCAAGGCGGGGTTCGTGAGCAGTTGAGTAATGGGGTTTTAGATCGACGATTGAGAACTAAATGTCGATTGATCGTTGGAAAACTTCAAAAAGAAAAGGTTTTCCTAGCGGTGCATCGACATCAGTATCGGGTTTATTTCAAAAGAATGGAGCCTTGGGCATTTGAATTATTACAGAGTTTAGAATCGGGAAAACCGTTGGGGAAAGCGATCGAGATCGTGTTGAGTCAGAAGAAATATTTAAAGCAGGGAATTTCTGATCGTGTTGGAGATCAATTTCGAGAGTGGTCTGCCTTGGGGTGGATTCAAATATTAAAATCAAAAACGACTTTCTTCAAGTCTCAGTAACGCTTTTTTAATTTTGAGTCCACCGGCATATCCAACAAGTTCTCCTTTTTGACCTAGGACGCGGTGACAAGGAACGAGGATCATCCATGGATTTTGATTACAGGCCCCTCCGACCGCTCTAGAGGCTTTTGGGGATTCGATGGTTTGAGCGATCTCTCCATAACTACGAGTTTCCCCGTAAGGAATTGATTGAAGAGTTTTCCAGACCTTTTGTTGAAAAACGGTTCCCTCTGAATTTAACGGAAGATCAAATTTTTTAAGATCCCCTTTGAAGTATCGATCGAGTTGATGGATTGCTTCACGAAGGAGGGGGGAGGTCGGTGCCTCTGCTTTATTTTCTGAGAGAACAAATTGAACCGAGAGGATCGTTTGCGGTGTACCGAGGATTTGGATTCTTCCCAGAGGGGAGAGGAAGATTGCCGAAGCGATCACTCCGGTTTTCCGGCGCCGAAAACGTAATCGGGAAATTCGTATCGGGAGGTTTTTGAAAGTCCTTTGATGAAGTCGTTTAAGACTCTGCTTTGATAGCTGTTTGAGAGCCGAGATTCAATCATCGGTTGGATTTTTTTAAATTCCTCTGGATTTCCCTGTTTTTGTCCCTCGAAAAAGGCAATGACACCGCCGTTTGAATTCGGTTTGAAGGAACTGACTTGTCCCACTTGAAGCTCTTGGGAGAGAGAGACCCAGAGATTCATATCTGGATCTTTTTGATTTGGCTCGGCTGGTTTAAATTCCGGAATCTCTTGAACGGTGAGTTTAGAGGCGGAGGCCGCTGCTTTAAAGGGAGTTCCGGATTTAACTGCCTCGTGAAGTTTGATGGAAAGAGCCTCTCCTTGGGTTCGAGTGGATTCTGCGGATTTACGGTCAGAGATCATTTTTTTAAGAACAGGGGAGACGAGGGGAAGGGGTTTGAGTGTGGCTGGAGTGATATTGAGGAGTTGGATGACATAGAACCCATCTTCAAGTTCAACGGCGGAACTGACGGCGTCCTCTTTGGAGAGTCTAAAAGCAGCGCGATTAAAGTGAACACTTGGAGGAAGGGGGGTGGCTGCCCCGGAAAGCGTGAAAAAACCGGTTTTTCCAGAGGTGGCCCCTTCGGCCGTAGCGATTTTTTGAAATTGTGTCACATCACGGTTTGAGTAGAGCTTCGTACTGAGATTTTGTGCCTTTTCTGCAAGACGAACTTTAACCTCTGACTTCTCTTTTTCGTTCAATTTGAGTTCTGCAGGAGAGAATCGATACGAGGCAAAAGCAACCTCTCGAAGTTCTTCCGTCATTAGGGCAGGATCATTGAGTCGTGCCTCATATTCCTTTTGAATCTCCTCAGGGGTAACGATGATTCCACTTGTATTTAAAGGAAGACGAATGACGGAGAGCTTTACAGGTCCCATCATGCGGTTAAAGAGATTGAGAGATTCTTGAGCAGAGACCTTAACGGATCCGATGAGAGAAAGTCGAAATTGGTCGACGATGAGTTGTTCTCGAACAATTTGTTCAAATCGAGTAGAGCTAATTCCTTGGCTTCCTAGAAATCCACGAACGAACTGTTGATAGTATTCGGCTTGGTATTTGCCCTCTTTTTGAAAGAAAGGGAGTTTTTTAATATAATCGATCACCTCTTGATCGCTCACACGAACTCCTGCTTTTTGAGCTTCAGCAAGGAGCGAAAGATGAATCCAAGTCATTCGCATGATTTGATTGCGGGTATTTTCGTTATCTGGGGCTTGTCCACCGCTTTCGATCTGATACCAAAGAGACATTCCTTGAAATGCGACCTTGAAGTCATCAAAGAGATAGTTTTTACCATCGATCTTGCCCGCCTTGTTGTTGGGGCTCATGACATCTAATGCGCTGATATTAAAAAATAAAGCAAAGGAGAAAAAAAGAAGAGTAAAGAATAGAATCATCATCCATTTGGACTGTTCGCGTAAGAAGGTAAGCATAAGGGGTAGATTTCTGCCGTGCCTAGGCAGATCAGGCAAGCGAAAACTTGGTTATTTATCTTTGGGAGAGAATGACGCGACGGATTCGATCGATGATTTCCGGAAGATCTTCAGAGGCGGTTTTACGTCCCATCGAAAAACGAACCGTTGCTTGTGCCTTTGAGTCTGGGATTCCCATCGCTTGAAGGACGTGGGAGGTTTGAACGCTGCCAACCATACAGGCAGAGCCACTGGAAACAGCGAGTCCTGCGAGATCCATTCCCATTAAAAGCTCTTCCCCTTGGTGATGGGTAAAGCTGACATTTAAGGTATTCGAAAGTCTTTTTTCGGGGTCGCCATTGCGTTGAATTCCAGGAAGATCAGCGATTCCGTTCCAGAGACTTTCGGTCAAGTCGTAGAGTCGTTTTCTCTCTATTTCAGAGTCCTGTTGTGCGATTTCGTACGCCTCAACAAATCCGGTGATTGCCGAGACCGTTTCCGTTCCAGGACGTCGTTGATTTTCTTGCGATCCTCCGAGATGAAGGCTTTGAAGGGAGGTTCCCGCCTTCAGATAGAGCAGTCCGGCGCCCTGAGGTCCATAGAACTTATGGGCGGTTAGACTCATCGCTGTTAGATTCCAATCGGAGGGAATTAATGCTTCTTTTCCTGCACTTTGAACGGCATCGGTATGGAATAAAATTTGATGCTGTGAGCAAAGTGCTCCGATCTCTTTCATTGGCGAGAGGACCCCTGTTTCATTATTCGAGGAAAGGATACTGACAAGAATCGTCTCTTTACGAATCGCCTGGGCGAGCGATTGAATCTCGATCTTTCCGGAGGGAGTCAGAGGAAGTACAGTGATTTCAAAGCCTTCATGTGTTTTCAGATAATCGAAAGCATGAAGAACCGCATGATGTTCTCCCGCAGAGGTAATTAAATGTTTTCCTCGATGAGAATAGGCTCGAGCAAGTCCAAGAATCGCAAGGTTATTACTTTCCGTCCCTCCCCCTGTAAAAATTATTTCAGAGGGTTTTCCTTTGAGAAGTTTTGCAAGACGTTCACGGGCGAAATCAATAGCGGCACGTGTTTTTCGTCCCTCGGCATGAACACTGGAGGGATTCCCCAACGTTCCCGATTGTAGCCACGGGAGCATCTTCTCCAAGACACGTGGATCGAGCGGGGTCGTGGCGTTATGATCGAGATAGAAACGCTTCATTAAATTTGAAAGTCATCCGTATTTTTAGTGCGCGTACGAATCTGAACTCCAACCGCTTCAAAGGTGACCACTGAATCCGGGGGAACCGATCGAGTCAACCAGACATTTCCACCGACGACACTGCGTTCGCCGATTACAGTGTCACCCCCGAGAATGGTGGCGGCAGAATAAATGGTGACCTCATCTTCAATCGTTGGATGTCTTTTACCGGTCGTCGATTGTCCTTGCGAATCACGTGTTACACGATGAGCGACACTTCTTCCTCCGAGTGTGACCCCTTGATAAACGCGGACGCGATTACCGATGATGGTGGTCTCACCGATGACCACCCCCGTACCATGATCGATAAAGAAGTGAGTTCCGATCTGGGCTCCAGGATGAATATCAATTCCGGATCGGGCATGAGCCCATTCCGTCATCATTCGTGGAATTAAAGAGACCCCCAGTCTGTAGAGCGTATGGGCCATTCGTTGGACCGCAATCGTTTCAATTCCCGGATAGGCCAAGATGACCTCCTCGGTACTTGTCGCGGCGGGATCTCCTTGATAGGCGGCCTCGACATCGGTTTGAATGGTCAATCGAGTCGAGGTGAGTGATTTTAAAAATAGCTCAAGCATCTCCTCGGCACTTTTTTCGGCGGTTGGTCGATAATCGAGACTTTTGCTGATTTCGAGATGGAGACGTTGTTGGATACTAGCGAGTAAGGCGGTCGCATATTCCGGAAGTTCCTCTCGTTTTAAGATCCGATCGGAGTGGAATCCCGGAAAAAGGAGTGAAAGAAGGTCTTTTGTGATCGATGCAATGGCCCCTTTGGAGGGAAGGTTGATTCCATCAATATGATTGATTCCCCCGCATTCAGCATAAGAATCAAGGAGGTCATCGACGAGTTGTGGCAGAAATGAGTCCATGTAAGTAGATCTTATATTGAAGGGGAACTTTGGACAATGAAATAGAAACGATCTTTTTCCTTTTAAGTCCGTCCGGAGTTGATTAGATTCGGATTCCTATGTTAAGCCTTTCTTACAAAGATAAGAATCAACTCCTTCGCGAGTTGGTGGAGGCGTTGATGTGGGAACTTGATGCAATTCGTTCTGGGCAGTGGGATCAAATTCCAAAATTCACACAAAATAAACAGGCGTTAACGGATCGCATGGCTGAATTTGATTGGGCTCCCTCCGCCCAAGATCGGGATGAACTGGAGTATCTTTCATTGAAGGGACAGATCATTGATCTTGAGTATCAAGTCCGTCAATCGCTTGAGGTGAAAATGGAGACGGTTAAGTTACAGATGACGGATCTTCAGCAACGTCATAATCGTTGGAAAGCGGCGATTACTCCTTATCTTCAGAAGTAAGGATCTCTCATGTTTTATCAAAAGGTTATTAAACCCATTTTATTTCGTTGCGATCCTGAAACGATTCATCATGCCGCGATGGCGATGCTTCAGAATCGATTTTTTGCCTCCGTTGCGAGCCTCGGTTGTTCTATTCAAGATCCTCGACTAAAACGAACTTTATGGGGAATTGATTTTCCGAATCCGATTGGATTGGCTGCTGGATTTGATAAAAATGGATTGGCTCTTCCCATTTGGGAGAAGTTTGGATTTGGCCATGCGGAGATTGGGACTGTGACCCTTCATGGACAGGAGGGAAATCCGCGACCTCGGATTTTTCGGATTCCGGAGGCGGAGGCAATTATTAATCGAATGGGGTTTCCCAACGAAGGGGCCGATCGGATCGCTCAACGACTTGAGGGCTACAAAAATAGTGGAATGTGGCCTCGTATTCCGGTTGGAATCAATATTGGAAAATCGAAAGTCACTTCACTGGAGGAGTCTCCGAACGATTATCTCGGTTCCTTTCAACGTTTAGAACGGTATGCCGATTACGTCGCGATTAATGTGAGTTCACCCAATACTCCCGGTCTTCGATCGCTGCAAACGCGGGAATCGCTCTCAAGGATCTTAGACCCGATACAAAATGCGAATTCGCGCCGGGTTCCCATTCTCGTTAAAATCGCTCCTGATTTATCTTGGGAGGAGATCGAAGTTATTTTGGAGACGATGGAGCAATTTCAATGCGCAGGCATTATTGCCACGAACACCACTTTAGATAAAAGTGCGGTTCCATTAAAAGAGGAGGGGGGGGTAAGTGGTTCTCCGGTGAGAGAAAAAAGTACCCGTATTATTCGATCCATCTCTCAAAAAACGATCGGTCGATTGCCGATTATTGGAGTCGGTGGAATTCAGCATTTTGAGGATGTTCAGGAAAAGTTACAAGCGGGAGCCTCCTTAGTTCAGATTTATACCGGATTTATTTATCAAGGTCCTCAAGTGGTTAGAAGAGTTCTAAATCGACTCGTTTGAGATCTGATCTTTAATCTGGAGATTGATGATTTATGGGTATTTTTTTCTGGCAATATAGGGTTGCATTTATCTTTAAATAAGTGTACCATTTGTAAAACACCCTAGCAACTTCTAATCTTATATGAATGATATAAAAAAAACTCGAGTCTTAATCATTGATGATCAAACCATGTTTCGCGAGCTTTTGGCTCGTTTAATCTCACAAGAGTCAAGGTTTGAAATTGTGGGTAATGCCGGAGATGGACGTGAGGCATTGGAGAATTTTTCGAATCTTAAGCCTGACCTCGTTGTTTTAGATTTAATGCTTCCAGGGTTAAATGGGATTGATTTACTGCGTCAATTTCTTCGTGAAAGACCGGAGATCCGAATTTTGGTGATTTCTGGACATCCCTCTGAAGAGACCGTTCGAGGAGTATTGAAAGCGGGAGCTCATGGTTTTATTGAGAAAAATGCTTCGATTGAGCTTTTACGTCAGTCCGTGAATCAAGTGGCGGATGGGGGAAGTTATTTCGGACCTTCGGTGGCGAATTTATTAAGAAATGCAGTGGCGAATCCGACTGCGGATGAGGGGATGCTTTCGAATCGTGAGCGTGAGATTTTGCAGTTAGTGGCAGAAGGTCATAGTACCAAGGAGATCGCAGTGATTCTAACGTTGAGTATTAAGACGGTGGATAACCATCGGAGTAATATCATGAAAAAGTTGAATATTCATGATATCGCGAGTTTGACACGTTATGCGATCAAAGTCGGATTGATTTCAGTTTAGTTTCTGAGACTCATTGACTTTTATTTTTTTCTTACGCAGGGATTGGAGTTCACTACCGTCCAAAACCACTTTGGATTTGAGAGGGAAAATCGAAGAGGGGGATTGAAATCCTAAATCAGTTCTCACACAACGCCGCTACGCCGCCACGTCAGAGAGGGAGAAGATCGTGAGCTCATTCCTTTCGGCGTCTCCTTCGTCGGCTGCCGCCTACAGAGAATCTCTCCCGTTTCTTTGAAAAAAGGATTTTCAAAAAACGATCGAGTTTCTCTGTAGGGGCTCGGTTTCACCTCTCCTCGGAAAGAGCTCACGATCCTTTCAGGGAGAAATTCTCAGATTGTTTTTATATAAAAAAAGGGGGGGAGTTCTGACCCCAAGAGCGTAAGCGATAGATCCTTGTTTTTAAAAAGGGATCGAAAGCTCGTTTTCGAGAACTTTTTAAAAATAGGGAGGAGGCTCGGAGGAGCCGTGGTCAGAACGAGGGGGGGGTAGGGATTTAACGTGGCGTCGTGGCGTCGTTGCGCGAGACAATGTATTTAAGGTATTTTGTTTTGGACACCAATGATTGGAGCTCCTTTTGTGCTCTTGTTCTTTGGCTGAAATCTGGTTTTCTTTTTAGTTATGAAAAAGAATTCCTTTTCCTCGTTTCTCACATTGAATGCTCTTGCTCGTTGGGGTTGTTTGGGACCTCTGTTTTTAGTCGCTTGTGTAACGCTTTCGGAGACGGGTGAACGGGTTTTTTTAATGACTTCACCCAGTCAGGAGGCTCAGATGGGGGCTCAATCTTTTCAAAGTCTTAAACAAAATCAAAAGATTTCGACCAATAGTGCGGATCAAGCACGTGTGAAAGCGGTTGCGGATCGATTGGTCGCTCATGTGGCGATGGCGAATGTCCAATGGGAGACTGTTGTTTTTGAAGATGAAACTCCGAATGCATTCGCGCTTCCGGGAGGGAAGATTGGAGTGCATACGGGAATGTTAAAGTTGGTAGAAAATGATGCTCAGCTTGCGGCGGTGATGGGACATGAAATCGCTCACGTGACGATGCGCCATTCAGGGCAACGTTTTAGTGCCCAGTTTCCGATCATGTTGGGATATGCAGGATTAGGAGCGGCATTGCAACATGAGGATTGGAAGACCCAGCAGCTTGCGATGACGGCTTATGGAGTGGGTTCACAGGTTTTCGGAGTATTGCCCTTTAGTCGTCAGCATGAATATCAAGCGGATGAAATCGGGCTTAAGTATATGGCAAAGGCAGGGTATGATCCTCAACAGGCAATTCAGTTTTGGAAATTAATGGAGAAGAGCGCAAAAGCAGGGAAGCCTCCTGAATTTTTAAGTACACATCCCTCTGATTCCAATCGAATCGCTCGATTGGAACAGGCACTACCCGCTGCGATGCCGTATTATCAAGGGATTCGATAGAGAGGGAACTTAAATGAATTCTGTACCCCGATTCATGTACGCTTCGAGCGAAGAGAATGCAGAGATGCTTTATGCGACGCATTTTTTTGTTCCGGATCCGTTTTTATGGTGGGAATTTTCAGGAAAGAGTTCTGTTGTTTTAAGTCCCTTAGAAATCGATCGTGGTAAGCGAGAGGCGAAGGTCAATCGAGTTTACGCGTTTGAGGCTTTTCTGGAAAAAGGGGTAAAGCCGATGGCGGTTCCTTTAATTTTGGCTGTCTGTAAAAAATTTCGTTTTAAGAGAATTCAAGTCTCCTCCTTTTTTCCTGCGGGGATCGTGGAAGGGGTTCGAAAAGCGGGAATTCGAGTGGAGGTGTTGGAGGGGGTATTTTTTTCAGAGCGACGATTTAAGTCATCGGCAGAAGTTCAGAAGATTCGCCGTGGGGTGGAGTTAGCGACAATTGGTCTTTTGAGAGGAGAGACGGTTTTGAAAGAGGCGACGATTCGCAAGGATCGAAAGCTTTTTTGGGGAAATCAAATATTAACTTCGGAGCGGCTACGGGGAGAGATTGATGCGGCGATTGTCCGTGCGAATGGCCTCCCAGCGAATACGATTGTGGCAGGGGGAGATCAGGCTTGTGATCCACATGAGCGAGGGTCGGGTCCCTTATATGCGAACCAGGCGATCATTCTTGATATATTTCCTCGGGATCCTCAAAGCGGATATTATGGGGATTTGACGAGAACCTTTGTGAGAGGGCGGGCTTCTGAGCCTTTAAGGCATCTTTATCAGACAGTGAAAGAGGGGAAGGCTTGGGTGATGAAGGAGATGAGACCGGGTCGATCGGGTGCGGAGATGCAGCAAGCGCTTGGGGATCGTTTTAAGAAAGCCGGCTATCCCACACAAAAGATCAAAGGACGATGGGTCGGATTTTTTCATGGCATTGGTCATGGGTTGGGTTTGGAGGTGCATGAGAGCCCTCGTTTTTCAGAGACCGATTTTAAACCTGGAGAGGTGATTACCGTGGAACCGGGCATTTATTATCCGGGGATTGGTGGAGTGCGGTTGGAGGATGTGGTGGTGGTTCATTCAAGGGGGATTCGGAATTTAACAAATCTTCCGGAAGTGCTGGAGCTTTTTTAAGAATTGATTCCGAGCATTCAAACGTACATTGTCTGGTGATGAGTCAAATGGATCGAGTCCCTAAGGCGGTTATTCCCTCGGTGACTGTCGGCGATTATTATTCAAAACATGCTGAAGCGCTTCATATGAAGTTGATTGCGGGGGCGAGTGGATTAAAACGAAAAATCCGAGAGGGCTCTGTGAATCGTCCGGGATTGGGTTTAGTTGGTTTTTTTAAGAATTTTGCTTGGAAACGAGTTCAGGTCATTGGTTGGGCAGAGACGGCTTACTTGAATTCATTGACACCGAAGGAAAGTCGTAAGAGGGTTCGTGATTTATTTTCTCAAAAGATTCCCGCGATTGTTTTTACTCGAAATATTAAGCCTCCGGAACATCTATTAGAGGAGGCGGAGAATTTTAATATCCCCGTTTTTAAAAGTTCGATGGCGACCCTTCGATTTCTCAATGCGGCGACGATTTGTATGGAGATGGATTTTGCCCCTAGAACATCCGTTTATGGGAGTATGCTTGATATTCAAGGGGTGGGAGTAATTATTCGCGGGGATAGTGGGATTGGGAAAAGTGAATGCGCACTTTCCCTCCTTGCGCGAGGTCATAGCTTAGTGGCGGATGATATCACCCGGGTTCGGATTTTTGAGGGACGGGAGTTGATCGGGTCGGCCTCTCCTGTGACGCGTTCCCATATGGAGGTGCGAGGATTGGGGATCATTAATGCGGCTCATTTATTTGGGATTCGGAGTGTGCGGCATGAAAAACGGATCGATTTGGTAGTGACTTTAGCAGAGTGGTCGAAGGTTGAGGATGTGGAGCGAGTGGGATTAGATGAAAGTCATTATGAAATCTTGCAAATCAAAATTCCTCATGTCATTATCCCTGTAAGGCCGGGGCGAGATCTTGCAACGATCGTTGAGGTTGCTGCAATGGATCAGAAGCTTAAAACAATGGGACAACATTCTGCATCTGAATTTAACAATCGGTTGATTCAGACGATTTCAAATCAATAACGGAGTATAACATGTCTGGAAAAGATGGAAAAATAGTTAAAGACGTGGTGGTTGCGAATAAATTAGGGATCCATGCCCGTCCAGCAGCGATGTTTGTCCGAGTGGCAAATCGATTTACTTGCGAGTTATGGGTTGAGAAAGATGGGGAAGAGGTCAATGGAAAAAGCATCATGGGTTTAATGCTTTTAGCGGCTGGGTGTGGTTCTCGCTTGAAGGTAACGGCGATTGGAACGGATGCTTCAGAGGCTCTTAAAGAAATAGAAGAATTAATAGCTCGCAAATTTGACGAGGAATAGTGTAAAAATACCTCCAGAGTATGGAGGGAAATTCTCAATCATTATTAAATGAGGTAAGGCTCGTTGGAGTCGCGGCATCACCAGGCTGTGTGATTGCGCCTGTTGTTGTTTTTTCTCAGGACAATAAAATCATTCGGCGTCGGAAGATTAAGCCGGATGATATCTTTAATGAGATGGGACTTTTAGAGGAGGCGTTAGGAAAAACACGCCAAGAGATTTTAGAGATTAAGGAGCGGTTAGAAAAGGATTTACCAGATCAGGATTCTGCTATTTTTGATGCTCATTTATTAGTTTTAGAGGATCCGACCATCATTGAGGCGGTTAAAACGCAGTTAGCGGAGAAGCTGCTAGGGGTTGATTATATCTATCAGCAGACGACGAAATCATTTATTAAGCAGCTTCGCCAAATTGAGGATGAGTTTTTAAGTGAACGTGCGGCTGATATTCAAGATGTGAGTCGTCGTGTATTGAGGCATTTACAAGGACGTTCCGGTTTCTCGCTTCAATTAGATGTTCCTTCAATTATTGTTGCTCATGATTTAACTCCGAGTGATACCGCACAGTTGGATCGCAAGATGGTTTTGGGCTTTGCGACTGAGGCGGGAAGTCGAACCTCACACACAGCGATTATTGCTCGATCTTTAGATATTCCGGCGGTCGTTAGTTTAAAGCAGGTTCTGAATCAGATTGAATCTGGCGTTGAGGTTTTATTGGATGGTCATGAAGGGGTTTTAATTCTCAATCCTGCGGAGGCGACAAAGCAGGTTTTCGGTCAGATTGAAGGCAAGCGGTTAGAGGTGGATCAGCAGTTGACCTCCCTTCGTGAGGTTTCGGCGGTGACCACCGATCAAAAGAAGATTACGATTTCGGCGAATGTGGGGTTAGAGGCTGATATTCCGATGATGATTGAGAATGGGGCGGAGGGAGTGGGGCTCTATCGTACGGAGTTTCTTTATATTAATCGGGAGGGTTTTCCGAGCGAAGAGGAGCAATATCAGAATTATCGAGCGATTGCCCATGCGGCTCTTCCTCATTCAGTCATTATTCGGACCTTAGATTTAGGGGGAGATAAGTTTATTTCAAATAGCGAGGGATTCATTCCTGAGCAGAATCCTTTTTTAGGATGGAGAGGAATTCGATATTGTTTAACTGAGAAATCGATCTTTAAAATTCAATTAAGAGCTATTTGTCGGGCGAGTGTGGAGGGAAATATAAAGATTATGTTTCCGATGGTTTCTGATATCGATGAATATCGTCGAGCCCGCTCACTTCTTGAAGAGGTGAAGCGAGAGCTGCGGTCTGAGGGAGTTGCGATTGCGGATAAGATGGAGGTTGGGGTGATGATTGAAGTTCCCTCCGCGGCGATAACGGCAGAGTTTTATGCAAGAGAGGCGAATTTTTTAAGTATTGGGACGAATGATTTAATTCAATATACCCTTGCCGTTGATCGGGTTAATGAAAAGGTCTCTTATCTGTATCAACCGACACATCCCTCGATTTTACGTTTAATTAAGCAAGTCGTTGATGCAGGACATCGTCATAATATTTGGGTTGGAGTCTGCGGGGAGATGGCTTCCGATATCCTTTTAACTCCTTTGCTCTTGGGATTAGGGGTTGATGAATTGAGTTTAGGTGCGGGTAATATTCCTCGGATTAAAAAGGCGATTCAAACCTTGAATTTTGAGGAGACCCAAAAGATGGTGACGGAGTGGATGGATTGGTATAAGGCGGAGGATATTATGCATGCCTTAGAAGATTATGCGAAGGGTCTTTACCCTGATTTATTGTAGGAATTTTTAAGGAATTGACTCCGATCAAAAATTCTCTCTTATGAGGGCTCATTTCTTATGCAAGTACTTGTATTAGCTGCTGGTTACGCCACACGACTTTATCCTTTGACCCTCAATCAACCCAAGCCTCTCTTGGAAGTTGCGGGACGGCCCATGTTAGAGCATGTCGTTGAAAAAATTGGAACGATCGCGGGAATTGAGGAGTGGTTGATTGTGACGAACGAAAAGTTTTCGGGACATTTTGAACGATGGTCTGAAATCTATCAGAAGAAATCTCCACAATTTCGATGTCAGGTATTTAATGATGGATCCACGAATGATACCGATAAATTGGGAGCGATTGGGGATATTCACTTTGTTGTTTCGAAAGGGGTCGTTAAGGATGGGTTGATTGTGATTGCGGGGGATAATTTATTTAGCGATTCTTTGGCCGATTTTGGTCGCTATTGTCAAGAGGTGAAGGGACCTGTTCTAGGGGTTTACGATATTGGAAGTTTAGAGGAAATTAAAAAATATAGTAGTATTGAGATCGATTCCCAAGGGAGGATTGAATCCTTTGAGGAGAAACCGACTCAACCTAAAAGCACGCTTTTGGGGATTGCGTTATATTATTATCCTCCTGAAGTCGTGGCACTTTTGAAGACTTATATTCAAGAGGGAAATAATCCGGATCAGCCGGGACGATTTATTCAATGGCTTTATCCTCGGGTTCCGGTTTATACGTGGAAGGTCCCTGGGCTTTGGTATGATATTGGAAGCAAAGAGACCCTCGAAGAGGCCGATCGGATTTTTAAGTCCCGCTAGTTTTCCTTTTTTGAAAAGTAATTCGTAGTGGATATTTTTATTTATTTTGAGACAATCGATCTATGAGCCAGACTTGGTTGCGTCATGCGCCAGCGAAGATTAATTTAAATCTCAGAATTTTAGGAAAGCGTCCTGATGGTTTTCATGAATTGGAAACTTTCATGGTTCCGATTTCATTAGCGGATGAGCTCCGTTTTTTAAAGAGAGAGGAAGGAATTAAGATGACTTGTTCCGATCCGAGTTTGCCTTGTGATTCGACAAATCTTGTGTGGAGAGCGGCAGAGTTATTTTTACAAACTTATTATGTCAAAGGGGGGGTGGAGATTCATTTAGAAAAACGAGTTCCGCATGGGGCAGGATTGGGGGGAGGGAGCAGCGATGCTGCCACTGTATTACGAGTTCTCAGAGAGATGTATCAAGTGGAGGTGAGTGATGAGGCTTTAGCCGATTTATCCTCACAAATGGGAAGTGATATTCCATTTTTTATTTATCAACGACCGGCTTGGTGTCGTGGACGAGGAGAAAGAATTGAACCGATGGAGATTCAAGGGATCTATCAAGGGATTTTGGTACATCCTGGCTTTGGAGTTCCCACTCCTTGGGCGTATAAGACCTATGCGGCCGCTCCTGCGACTGGAGAAAGAGGGGTTGATTTAGGATTTATCGTTCTTCAGAATGATTTAGAGCCTGCTGTTTTTTCAAAATATGCGTGGATTCCAACGGTTAAAAAATGGTTTCAAAGTCAAACAGAGGTTTTAGATTCGATGATGAGTGGTAGTGGTAGTGCGGTTTTTGCTTTAATCAAACCGGGGGAGAATCGGGAGGCTGTTTTAACCCGCTTTCGTCATGCGTTTGGGAGTGAAATATTTTCAGTTGTATTTGAATTTAACCCAGAAAAGAGGGAATTATGAGAGCGAATCCCTTAAGTCCCTTGAGTGTGGAGGAGCTTGTTCCAGGGTGTAATTTAGGACATTATCAAATTATTGACAAAATCTCTCAAGGGGGGATGGGAATTGTCTTTAAAGCTCATGAGCCGACCTTAAATCGAGAGGTTGCATTGAAGGTACTGGCGGCGAAATATGTGCAGGATTCAAACTATGTGAATAGTTTTCAGGAAGAGGCACAATTAGTCGCCTCCCTGCGGCATCCGAATATTATTCCGATTTATTTTATTGGACAGGTCGGGGAGGTTGTTTTTTATAGCATGGCTTATATTTCAAATCCGAGTTTGGATTCTTGGATTCATCAAGGCCATCGCTTTGATTTAAAAGAGGTGAAGTGGTTTTTAACGCAGGCCTGTTCAGCCTTGGATTGCGCCACTCAGGCGGGACTTATTCACCTCGATATTAAACCGTCAAATTTTTTGGTCGATGATGCGGGGACCTTATTTTTGACCGATTTTGGATTAGCAAAACTCATGGGAGGAAGTAAGGGAGTGATTGATGATGAGTTGTATGGGACTCCCAGCTATGTCGCTCCCGAAAGAGTTCTCCGCAAACCACTGGATCATCGAACAGATATCTATTCATTGGGATCGACATTATTTCATTTAGTGGTGGGGGAACCTCCATTTGATTCGGAGTCATTACAGGCGATTGTCGATGCACATCTTTCGCATCCTTTTCCAGAGGAAAAAGCAGTTGAAAAGGGAGTTCCTCAGCCCCTGATTGATTTGATGCGAAAGATGATGGAGAAAGATCCTGTTCGACGTTTCCAGTCTTACGGTGAGATTTTAAGTATCGTCAAGGGACTCGATTATTTTCATTACAAGCCGGCGATCCCTCTTTCTGCGAAAGAAATGGATTATTCAATTCCAGAGTCCTATTCCGATATTCAAAAAATCCCAGGATTGCTTTGGGTGGGAGAAAAAAAAGGAAAAGAGTGCCATACCTGGTTGAATGCAGATTCAAATCATTCTTGGCAATCGGACCTGACTCCTTTAGCGGAGATGATGAACTCTTTGGGCGAAACGTTAAACCTAGGCCAATTAAAGGGATTTGTATTACAAGGGAGTGATTTTCAAGCGATCGGCCATCACAAAGGTAAGAATAGTTTTGTGATGATGGCTCAAGTGTCAGGGGGAGAGGTCGATGTGATTCAAAAAGAATTTGGTCAAATCTTAGGATCAAGTTCCTCATGATACGTGATCTCAAAATGGATGAGATCGTAAAAGGGATTGCTTCGGATTCCTTGGTTCGAGTCGCTTTTGTACTTTCAACTCATGGAGTGGTCGAAATATGTCATCCCCAAGAGAATGAGAAGCAGGTCAATCAATGGGCCCTTGTTTTAATTCCCTACTTAAGGCTTTTTTCTCATTTAAAAGATTTTCGATTTTCAAGGATTCAATATCGAGAAGGAGATCTATGGATCGGTCGAATTTATGGAGATCAGTATCTCGTTCTTCTTGTGATGCCTTCAGTGGATCTTACTGTTTTCTATCAAAATATTATATTTACGATTCAAAACATTCAGGAATCGACTTTAAATTTAGAGGAAACAAATCTCGAGGAGCCGATAGAAAGTCTTTTATATCAAGCCTCCAATCATATTAAAAACCATAGTCGTTCGGAAGGCGGCTTTTTTGGAGCCTTTCGGAAAACAGCCTTTATGTATTTTGGGGCTTTGGGGGAGGAGTGGGTGGATCAATCTCTCGAAAACCTTTGGATTACGCTTCCGATTCAACAACAAAAATTAATGGAAGAGATGATTGAGGAGACGACAAAGCGGATGGCACATCCGTTAAAGCGAATGGCTTTTAAGAAAGATTCGACGGAGTTAATTAAAAAGTTTTTAGAGTAAATAAATGTTTTTGAGCTTCAGAGTGCAGATCAGTCGACAATGAATTCGTAGATTGTTTTTACTCGCAATTCAGTAAAATAAAACTATTTTTCAGTTAATGGAAGCGCCCGAAAATAAGCGCCAAAACAACGAAGAGAATTTAACTTCGTCTGAAATTCCGTTGATCGATTCTTCCTCTGAAGAGGGGGTAAATAAAAAAGATTCAGCCTCTGTTGATGAGATTCCTGTTCTATCCGGTTCATTAGAGCAGGAGAAGTTAGGAGTTGATACAACTCCGCAAGAGGAGTCTATTGATATTGATGCCATTTTAAAGCAGGCCTCTGAGGAGACTCCGTCGAAGCAAGAGATTGTTTTAGAGAGTCCACCCTCGGAAGTAGCCCCTGTGGATAGCGATGATATTACGGCCCTTTTGAGTTCGATTGAGAAAGAGAAGGGGGAACTACCGCCAACAGGATCAAAGGAAGAGCTTGATATCGATGCCGTTTTAAAGCAAGCAGAGTCGGAAGCTTCACTTGATTTACCGAAGACGGAACCTCCCCTTGGAGAGGGCATTCTGGTTGAAAAACCAATAAATTCGACGGAGGTGCATTCAGAGAAAAGTTCATCTGAATCGCTCCCTGAGAGTCCATCTGAGGTTGCCGTAGAAAAAGAAAGTATCCCGGCTGCCGTTGTTCCTAAAAAATTATTCTCTACGGAGAACCCCTTAAAAGAATTTGATATTTCAACGGATCCACACGTCATCGAGTTGCGGGCTCGGATGAAGGAAAAGGTGCAGGAGATATTAAAAACTTTTATTAATTTTAAAACGTTTAGTATTTCATTTATAGTTCAGATGCCGCAAGTGATTTTACGTCGGCGAAAGGTCAAGCAAGGATTAAGAGTTTTTTCGGAATGGATTGAAAACGAGCGAGCTCTCATTCAAGCGACTGAAGATCTTGTTAAAAAAGAACGGCTTGAAAAGGCCTCGATTATTTTTGATCAAGAGATGTTAATTTTACGAAAAAAGGGTGTTTTATGGATTCGTCAAGGATGGCGAAAAAGTTTTTTGATACTGATTTGGATTGTTTCTCTTATTATGGGGCTTGCATTTGGTCTTCCCTCAGTGGCTCGGATTTACTTTCCTAAAGCCTTACATAAGCCTGTGGTGACAGAGATCGTTTTAAATGAAAATATTTCAACTGAAGAAATTAAAAAGGATGTTGGTCCGACGAGCTATTTGTTGCTGAGTTGTGAGCAAAGTCAGATGGGGAAGCTTGGGAAAATAAGGGTTTATGATCGTGAGGGGAAAGAGGTGGCTATTTTTCCCGCAAATGTGAATAAAATGAAAAAAAAGGTTCTCACTGAAGTGCCTGCTGGAGAACTTGGAGTGATTATTGAAACCGGGGAATATCCGATTGTTGGAAAATTGGAGATTTTCCCAAGTCAGAGACGATTTATTGATCTCTCGAAGTGGACTGATATTGGGGCTCGTGCTTTGGTTCGAATTCAGAGTACTCCTGAGGGAATTCCGATTGTTTGTAATGGAGGGGTGATTGGAAAAGGGTTTGCCTCGGTGTATTTTATTGCCGGAATTCATAAAATCTGGGCGGCTTTACCTAATTTTCCAGCTCAGGAACAACATTTGATGGTGGTCGATGATCGTGAATTAGATTTAGTGGTGACTGTAAACATGGGGCGATTTGTATTTCAGTGTTCCGATCAAATCAAAAAAATGCATCCGCAACTCAAGATCTATGTGAATGGATCGCTCATTTTGAATTGGGAGTCCTATCCTTTATTGTTCGGATATTATACGATCAAAATCACGGATGCGGGTAAAACAGTTATGCAACAGGAGATCAATTTAGCGGCGGCGGATGAGGTGGTTTTTAGGGTTCAGAGACTCGAAGAGGGGGTGCTCAGTGGAGCGTTGGTCTCGAAGCGTAATTTATTGAAATCAAACTAATCCTCACGCGAGACCTCTTGGTTATTCGGTCCATTTACTACGCCATGAGCCGAGGTAGGCAAAAAGGATGCCGATAAAAATATGGACGGAGAGAACCCAGAGGCAGGATTCGGTATTTGTTAGAGGGGTGATGGTGATCGATTTGACGAGATCATAAAATCGTGTTTCTCGGATCGTATGAAGGATTCCTGACCACCCCCAATAGGTGACGATGAAGGGACGTAAGATCGTTCCTAGGAGATCCGGCATTGCGA
This sequence comes from Akkermansia muciniphila, assembly GCA_945883905.1. Lineage (GTDB taxonomy): Bacteria > Verrucomicrobiota > Verrucomicrobiia > Methylacidiphilales > CAMAQI01 > CAMAQI01. Next base: position 43,217 of record CAMCYL010000001.1, read on the forward strand.
GTACCGCTCCTGAGAGGGGGAGTTGAAATCCGACAAAGTAGACAGAGATGAGGGAGGATTGCTCGGGGGTTTTACACCAAGCGGAGATGCCAAGGCAGACGAAGGTCATTGCCGCATTAGAAAGACAGAGGAGTAAGAATTGGGACTCTAAAGAGCCTGGAAATTCACAAATCGCTTTTACAAAAAGGGTCATCCAAGCGGATTGAGCCATGATCAAAAAGAGGACGAAGCCAATTTTACTTGCAAGATAACTTCCGACGGAAAGTCCTGCCAACTTCTCTTTCTCTAAGAGGAGACGTTCGGAAACGATCTCGCGAGCGGTATTATTGGCTCCCATGAGTGTGAGGAGAACGACTTGGAAGATAATGAGTCCAGAGACCAGTCCTCCGACTCGACTGGTCTGTTCAGTAAAAGAGACCGCCTCCTTCAATTGATCGACGACGGAGGAGCCGTTATCCATCGTTAGATTATGAATTTGAGGAAGACCGTTCCAGGCAAATATGACGACGATGGCGGGGAAGATAACGATCAGAGAAAACTGAAGAAGGAGTTGGCCTTTCTCACGAAAGAAAAGTTTCCAACGACGACACCAAAGCACCCAAAATTGAGAGATTGGATTTGGCAGAGAGTAGTCGAGATGATCGGGGGCTGCCGGAGCGATCTCATGGTGATCTTCACGATCGGTTCGTGCTTTTTCAAATCGTTCGTGCCAAGCCTCAGGGGTTCTTTCTGCGAGGCGAACGTAGATCTCCTCAACGCTTGCAACTTTAAAATAAGGAAGGAGCATTTCTGGGGGACCGATATAGGCGAGATGTCCTTTGTAGAGAACGGTGATCGAATCGTAGAGATGGAGATGACGAAGGCTATGAGTGACACTGAGGACGATCCTTGAATTCTCACGAGAGAGCTCTTGAAGGAGTTGAACGATTTGATCCTCCGATTTAATATCTAATCCACTGGTGACTTCGTCACAAAGAAGCAGTGCGGGATTGCTTGTGAGTTCGAGGGCGAGAGCGAGACGACGTTTTTGTCCGCCGGAAAGGACGCTCGTTGGGCGATCGGCGAATTCGAGAAGTCCAACGGTTTTGAGGAGAAGATCGACTCGTCCGACGAGATCGCGAGATTGGATTCGCTTTCTAAGTTTTAAGGTGCATTCGACATTTTCGCGAACGGTGAGGCGGTCAAAAGCGATGCTAAATTGAGGAACATATCCGATTTCACCGGGGTCGAGATCCTTTTCCGTCGCAAGATCACGGGAGTCCCAAAGAACCTCGCCGGAAGTATGGGAGAGTATTCCTGAGATGATTTTGATTAAAGTGCTTTTACCGCAACCGGAGGGACCGACAATGGCGCCAAAATGACCGCGGGGATATTGAATCGAGAGATTTTTAATAAGAAACTGATCCGATTCATCTTCGAGAGCAAGGTGGACATTTTTAAGTTTAAGCATAGCGAGAGGTCGGAGAATTGAAGCAGAGTCAGGAGGAAATAAAAGAGAAATACCGGTTTCATTGCACTAACATCCAAGAGATTATGTAAAAAATGTGATTCTATAGGAATGATTGATTTTAAACTTGAGGGAGTTCGTTCCAAGAGGTGGTGTAGTTTGGCGAGCGTTGACTTGATTTTCCGCTCCATGTTTTATTGAGTCCAGAGGAGCCGAGGGTTATTTTTTCAGCTCCCCAGCGACGATTGATCCGATCCATTGTTTCCATGAGACGCTGTTGTTTCTCTTCTTGAAGCGATTCTTCGAACCAATGGAGTTGTTGAGTGCTTTTCTCTTGGAGATGGGAGAGTAGGATGCCGGCTTTTTTGTACTTTTGATGAGGCTCATAGAGCTTCTCTAAAAGTTTAAATCCGACTTCAATAAAGGTCGGGGTGTAGTCATTGGGGGAGGTGAGACGGTGGGAGATGGTGACCATCGGTTTCTCCTTTTTTTGTTTCCAACGATTGGGAGCAAGAAATAGATGAATCATGCCCGCGACTGTTTTTTGAGAACGCATTTTTTCGGCAGCGGAAACAAGATGAGTGGAGATCGCTTCTTGGAGTTCTTGTAGTGAACTCACCTCTTTGCCGAAAGAACGGGAGCAGAGGATACTTTTTTGGAGTTGTGGATTTTCCTCAAATCCGAGTGTTGGAATTCGATGGAGCTCCATCCAAATCCTCTCTCCGGTGACGTGAAGATTCTCTCGGATCCAGAGTCGTTCTGTTTTCATGAGTTCTGCAACAGTTTGAATGCCGTTATTTTTTAAAAAGAGGGAGAGTTTTCTGCCGATTCCCCAGATCTCTTCGCAAGAGGTGGTTTGAAGGAGAGATTCTGATTCTGGATTGTTTTCCCATATCCAGACCCCTTCGCTGGAGGGACGTTTTTTAGCGAATCGATTTGATAATTTGGCTAAAACCTTGGTGGGAGCGACTCCGACACTGACGGGAAGTCCGGTCTCTTGAAGGATTTTTTTTCGCAGTTCTGTTGCCCAAGTGTGAGGGGAAGGGAGAGAGGGGATCCAAAGAAAGGATTCATCGATGGAGTAGATTTCATTTTTGACGGCAAATCGTTTTAAGGTTTCCATTAATCGGTGACTCATCTCGTTGTAGAGAGGGAAGTTTGTCGAGCGAATTTGGATTTGATGTTGAGAGATCAGTTCTTTGATTTTAAAAAAGGGAATGCCCATTGGAATTCCGAGATCTTTTACCTCTTGGCTGCGGGAGATGACGCAGCCGTCGTTATTTGAGAGAACGATCAAGGGACGAAATCGAAGTTTTGGATCGAAGACGCGCTCGCAGGAGCAGAAGAAGTTATTTCCATCGACGAGCGCTAAGAGTGGGGAGGGAGAGGAGGGCCTCATAAGGGGTGAATGACATTTGTGACCACTCCCCAAATTTGGAAGTCGGACTCTGGAGTGATCTCTAAGAGGGGATACCCGGCGGTGGTTGATTCGAGGAAAAATCGACTCTCTTTTCGTCGCAGCATTTTGACGGAGAATTCACCGTTCCAGATTGCGACGATGACCTTTTTATCTTGGGCGGTGAGGGAGCGATCGACGATCAGAAGATCTCCTTCATGAATCCCAGATCCGAGCATCGAGTTTCCTCGAACTCTCATGAAGAAAGTGGAGGTAGGGTGCTCGATTAAATAACGGTTGAGATCGAGAGTCGGTTCGAGCGATTCATCGCCAGGGGGGAGGAGTCCGGTCTGATTTTGAGAGGAAAACTTCATTATCTATTTGTATAATAAAAAATGATAAATGCAAGTGAATCATTTCCCTTGAGGGTCTTTTTAAGTCTAGTAGAGTAAAAAGTATGGAATGGTTCCGAGATTTGAGGGGAAAAGGGGGAGGGGAAGTGATCTGTTTTATAGGAGAGACGAAATCCGCGTAGGGAAATAAAATACTGAAAAGTATTTTAGATTTTATTTTTTAATCTCAATAACGGTTGAGATCGAGAATGGGTTTAGTGATTAATTTGTGGTTGTTGGCTCACTCTCTTTGGGAGCGCCGGTTTTCATTGTTTTGAAGAAATTAGCACCCATTTCCCAGACAGGTCCTGGAAATTTTTTAAGTCCATCAAGGACATCATCGAGAGCGGCGATAAATCGATCGATTTCTTTCGTGCCGCAGATCAAAGGGGGAAGAATTTTTACGATATCACATTTATTGGCGGCGACTTGCGTGAGAATCCGGTGTTGACTCAACAGGGGAGTGACAATGAGTTGAGGGAAGAGACTTGGGTCCATGGCATGAATCGCTTTCCATCCCATTTTCATCATCATGGAGGAGGGTTCACCGAATTCAATAGCCCCCATGAGTCCTTTCACTCGGATCTCTTTAATCACTGGATGCTTTTCTTGGAGTTCGAGTAAACGCTTTTCCAGATAAGCCCCTTGGATTGCTGCATTTTCAGGGAGTTTTTCATCCTCTAAAATCGTGAGTGCGGCAAGTCCTGCAGCACAGGCGAGGTTATTTCGTCCAAAGGTCGTGGAATGAACGATACAGCGATCTAAACGGGAGAAGGTCTTCTGGTAAATCGCTCGTCGAGTAATAATGGCTCCTGCGGGGACGTATCCACAACTCAGGGCTTTAGAGAGAGTGAGAATATCGGGCTCTAAACCCCAGTGCTCAAAGCCAAACCATTTTCCAGTTCGACCCAGACCGGTTTGAACTTCATCACAAATAAAAAGAGTGCCATAGCGACGGCAGAGCTCTTGGGCTTTGTTGTAGTAGTCATCCTTAGCGAATTTAACTCCTTTTCCTTGAACCAATTCGAGAATAAAAGCGGCGACATCCCCTTTTTTTAATTCATGTTCGAGTTGTGAGAGGTCCCCTAAATCAACCTTATCGCATCCCGGTAGAAAAGGGGTAAAGCCTTCATGAAAAAAGGGATTCCCGGTGACCGAAAGGGCGCCATGGGTGAGTCCGTGGTAGGAGTTATTGAGGGAGAGTAGACGGGGGCGACCGGTGGCGGCTTTGGCAAATTTGAGAGCCCCTTCGACGGCTTCAGTTCCACTATTACAGAGGAAAACGGAGTCGAGATGAGGCGCTCCTTGTTTGGCAAGGCGTTTGACGAGGGCTTCTGAGAGGAGTCCGCTCATGAGTGCCGAATCCATTTGCACCATGTTCGGAAGATTCATATCGAGAACATCTCGAATCGCTTTTTGAGCAACGGGATGATTTCGACCCATATTAAAAACTCCGAATCCAGAGAGGAAATCGAGATAATCCTTTCCCTCTCGGTCATAGAGATAGCATCCTTCAGCTCGGGCATAGACCTTATCAAAGCCGATCATACGTTGGACCTTAACGAGGGTCCGATTCATATATTGATCGTGAAGTGTGTAGTTTTCTCCGATTCGAGCAGCGACGATTTCTTTAAGGTCGAGAGGCATAATGGGAGATAAGAATGCACGGCTTTGAAGGGGATTCAATAGATAAAAGTACCTTTTTCAAGTTTGACGAAGGAGGACGGAGGGATTTAGTATTTAATTTCCATTAACAAAAGGATCTATGAAAAAAATCACAGTTTTTTTAACTGCAATTAGCTTAATCTCTGCTACGCTCTGGGGCGTGGAAAAATCAACCTTAAAAAATATTAATGATCAATTTAGTTATGCCCTCGGCTACCAAATTGGAAAAGACTTTAAAACCCGTGGCGTTTCGCTCGATCCTGCTCTCGTCGCAACTGCGATGAAAGAGGCTCTCGCTGGAAAAGCCAGTGTTTTGACCGATCAAGAAATTCAACAAGTGATGATGACCGTTCAACAGCAAGCGGCTCAAAAACAAGGAGAGGCCTCTCAAGCGGTTGGTAAAACCTTTTTAGCCGAAAACGCAAAGCAACCGGGAGTGAAGGTCACTTCGACAGGACTTCAATTTTCTGAGATTAAGAAAGGAAGCGGTAAAAAACCAGCGGCCACCGATACGGTGACGGTTCACTATCGTGGAACTTTAATCAATGGAACAGAATTTGATAGCAGTTATAAGAGAAATGAGCCTGCAACTTTCGCTTTAAATCAGGTGATTCCTGGTTGGACCGAAGGACTTCAACTTCTTTCTGAAGGGGGCAAAGCGAAGCTCGTGATCCCTGCTGAACTCGGATATGGAACTCGTGGAGCTCCTCCTTCGATTGGACCGAATGAAGTGCTTATTTTTGAAGTAGAGCTGATTTCAATTAAAAAATAAATGGCTTACTGGGTCCTTCAATCGACCTTTGAGCCCCGAATGGCTTTGCATCGCATTTCGGTTCTATTGAATCAAAGTGCAGATGAGCTCTGTGTCGAGTTTGGACTTTCCCATCATCATGATTGGGTTCATGAGGGATGGAATTCTGATCGTTCGACGGATCTTCTTCGGAAAACGAAGGAGATCCGTTTACGAGAGGAATTAGAGTTGGAGATGCGCGCATTGCGCAAGGGGGAGTCGGCGCTTCGTTTTTTAGGTGAGGAGCGGGTCGTGGCTAAGCAACAGAAGATCAAATCGGAATTAGCGACCTTACTGACGCGTCATGATTTAATTCGTTGGTATTATCAGCATCCTCGAATCTGGCTCTTGGCCTATGTGAGAGATGCGGCATTAGATGCCTCTCGTGCCTCTGAAGCGGAGTGGGTCGAAGTTGAGGAGAACGATGAGAGGCTTTCACCGACCTCCTCATTGCTTTTGAAGAGTGATTCTGAAACAGTAAAACTTTATTCGACATTATTTCAAAAGCAATGGAGTGAATTAAGTCCTGAATTTATATTAAATCAAATCGATGGGCATCGTTCCTTAAGATTTGAGATGAGCACAAAAGTTCTTTCCTTTTGTGAATCAATTGCTTTGCCGGAACTCTAAATTTTCTGATGAATCGAATGAAAGCATGGCTCTCTATTTTTGTTGGTGCGATTTATATTTTAAATCCCGGTTGGGGACTATTTGAATTAATTCCCGATAATATCCCTCTTTTTGGAAATTTAGATGAAGGGGCGGCTGTTCTACTTTTAGTCTGGGGAGTGAAAACTTTAAGGAATCATTCTAAAAAAAATGAGAAAGAATGAATGTCGAGACTCCTCTTCTTTCAATTCTATTTGAAAATGATGATTTTTTAATTGTTGATAAGCCGGCCCCGTTGTTGGTTCATCCGACAAGACCCGATGATGAGAGGACCCTTTTAGGGCTTTTACAGCGCCAGCGACCACTTCCCTTTTATGCTTTAGTCAATCGACTCGATCGTGAGACGAGTGGGCTGGTTATTGTAGCAAAAAGCTCTGAGTCCGCATCACGATTAGGGAAAATGATGATGCGTCGGGAGATAGAAAAAATTTATCTAGCGATTGCGCGGGGGCATGTCTGTTGGGATCGACGGAAGATTGTACGTCCGATAGGTCGGATCGGATTAAATGAGAATAATTTAATTTATGCAAAACAAGGCATCTTGCCCGCGGGAGAGCCTGCGATCACAGAATGTTGGGTCTTAAAGCGAATGAGGGATACCACTTTACTTCGTGTTCGATTAGGGACGGGGAAGCTTCATCAGATTCGAGTTCATTTAGAGTCGGAGGAGCATCCCATTCTGGGAGATAAACTTTATGGGGTTGATCCTCAACTTTATTTAGGGATGTGTGAAGGAAGTGGTTTTGAATCTTGGATGCCTTGGTTACGGATTCCGAGACATGCGCTTCATGCCGCTGAGCTTCATTTTCAATGGGATCATCAACCCATCGATATTGACTCTCCCTTACCTGCGGATTTAGAGGAATTTGTTCAGCTCAACACAAGGGAGAAAAAATCTCATAGAAAGAGATAAATTAAATTCCTAGATTGACCGTTTCAGATCCGATGTCACGTTCGGGGGATGACAGATTTAAATAGTGTCCCAATCATTCCATTGCTGGAGAGAGCGATTCAATTACGGGAGTCGATGTTTGATTCCTCGCACCGGACTGCATTTCGACTTTTTAATGGGTTTATTGAAGGAGAGCCCGAGATCTGTATTGATCTGTATGCAAAATCGTTTCTCCTTCACAATTATGCAAATCCTCCTGAGAGGGGGAGCGAAAGAGTTAATCAGGTGCTCCTTTATTTAAAAGAACGATTTCCTTGGATAAAAGCGGTGGTGGTAAAGGAACGGTATGGAGTCAGTTCCGAAAGAAAATCTGGCTTTTTGATTTTCGGGGAGAAAGCGGATCGAAAAATTTGGGAGAATGGGATTTGGTATTCGATTGATCTTTGCATGAATCGAGATGCGAGTTTGTATTTAGATACGCGATTACTGCGGGAATGGATTTCAAAAAATTTAAAAGATAAAACCGTTCTAAATACCTTTGCTTACACAGGGAGTTTAGGGGTTGCTGCGATGGGAGCAGGGGCAAAACAAGTTTGTCATATCGAGCAAAATCGAAAGTTTTTAAATTTAGCGAAAGAGTCCTATTCATTAAATGGATTTCCGATTAAAAAATCAGATTTTATGGAGGGAGATTTTTGGGGAAAAGTGAGTCATCTAAAAAATAAAGGAACTCATTTTGATACGGTAATCTTAGATCCGCCCTTTTTTGCGACAAGTGAGCAAGGGACTGTTGATTTAGTTCAAAATGCGAAACAGGTTATCAATAAAGTACGTCCCTTGGTTGAGAATGAGGGATATTTAATTGTGATTAATAACGCTCTTTTTCTCAGCGGAAAAGAGTTCATGAATGAGATCGAATCCCTTTGTCAGGATGGATATTTAAAGGTTGAATCGATTATTCCGATTTCCTCCGATTATGCTGGATTTTTGGAGACCGTTTCTGCTTCTGTGACTGATCCCTCCCCTTTTAATCATTCGACAAAGATTATTGTTCTCCGTGTAAAACGAAAGTGATCAGAGGAGTTGTCTTGGTTTTCCCAATGGTTAAAATTGGATTTTCTCTTCGCCTTAAGTTGACAGCCATGCGAAAGAATTCGGAGATGTGGCAAATTTTGGAGTAAAAGGGTCTATTGCAAAACTTGGGATAAATGATTTTATTTTGAAGATTTCTCGTTTATTCTTTTCGAATGGAAGGGAATGAGGCGATGATTTTTGCAGAGCGCTTCTTGGAATCGACTCGAATTCGGGGTCGTTCCGATCTTACTCGGCGTAATTACAGACAGGTTTATCGAGAGTTTTTAGAATGGTCAAAAGCGAGTACTTGGGTTGGACTGAAGAAGCAAGATTTTAAATCTTATCTCTATTTTTTAACAATGGAGAAAAAAATTGTCTCCTCGAGTATTCGACTTCGTTTTGCGGCTTTAAGGTCGATTTATCAGTATGGAATTAAAAATCGAGTTTTCGATGAGAATCCCGTGAAAGGGGTGAGCCTCCCTAAATTACCGCGTAAGCTTCCGGTTTTTATGACCGAAGTTCAGATTCAGGAACTTTTGGAGGCTCCCCAAAAGAAATGGGAGGCACGGGGGACAAAAGCGAAAGTGGGAAGACCTTGGAATCGTTGGCAAATGTTAAGAGATACAGCTTGGCTAGAGGTTCTTTATAGTACTGGGATTCGTTTACAGGAACTTTGTCGCCTCAAGAGAAGTGATCTTGATTTTGAATTGGGATCGGTCCGAGTCTTTGGTAAGGGGGCGAAAACAAGAGTGGCGGTGTTGGGGGGGGCCTGTGTACGGGCGATTCAAGCATATCTTTCGGAACCGATTCCGGCCTCTGAATTTTTGTGGGTGGGAGATCAAGGGAGGCCACTATCGATGAGATCGATGCAACTGCTTTTAAAGGATTATTTAAAGTGGGCAGGATTACCGGTGACTTTGAGTCCTCATAAAATTCGGCATAGTTTCGCCACTCATTTATTAAATCATGGAGCTGATTTAAGAAGTGTGCAGGAGATGCTGGGGCACTCCCAGATTACGACAACGCAAATTTATACGGCAGTTTCGACGGAGCGAATGAGACAGGTTTACGATCAGGCCCACCCACGAGCTTAAAACTGCATTAAATCATCATCATCGTTCATCCGGATCACGCTGGTTTTTCGGGCATGATCTTCGATGGAGGCACGGGTTCCGAGAAGGGTAAGAACGGAGCGACGGACTTCCAGTTTTGTGGGGACGAGAATTCGAATTGGAATTTGTGAGGAATCAAGGTTTTGAAGCAGATAGTGGGCGGCAAGTCTGCCCATGGTTTGTCCGCGGATATCGATGGAGGTGAGGGGGGGCTCAGTGATGAGATTGAGGATCGTATTGTAAAATCCAGTGACGCCGATTTCTCCAGGAACTTTAATCGATTCCTTTTTGAGTGCCGCGATGAGTTCAAAGGCCTCTCGATCACTTCCACAGATAATCGCAGTAGGACGATCGATCTTTTTGGAGATGAGTTCGGCGGTATGGGTTGCAAACTGGGATCGATAAGGTTCTTTGTAAACGAAATCGCGAGTAAAGGGGAGTCCGGCGTCGAGCATCACCTGCTCATAGGCAGCAAGTCGATCTTGTTGACCGTGATGGGAAAGAATATTGGAGGTAAAGTAAGCGATTTTTTGATGTCCTTTACGAAGAACATCACGAACGAGTTCCACCATTCCATTAAAGTTTTCGGAGCAAACGACTCCAAAATCACTTTGGTAAATCGTCGCATTTCCCAAAATAAGAGCGGGGATCTTTAATCGCTTAATTGTTTTACGAATCGATTCAGGAATCGTTCCTGTGGCGATAATTCCTTTCACTCCGGATTTTGACATTGAGATAAAATATTTTTCGAGATCAGGATGAGCCTCATGCATATGCATGACTTGAGTGTTCCATCCCAGATTTTCAAAATGAAGGGCGGCACCGATTAAGTAATCGATGTGAATTGCATAAGGGGTTTCAAAAAAGTCTTGATGATGAAAAAAGAGGATTCGATCTTTGCTTGCTAGAGAGGGAGTTGCGGATTCAAAGCCTTCATCAGTCATGCTTAGCTGTTGCTCTTGAACGAGGCGCATGAGAGCTTCGTGAACGAGCGTTCGTGGCATATGCAGGAGTTGACAGATTTTAGGCTCAGTGAGGGCCGTCGGTCCGAGGAGTCGACTTTGATTGAGAAGTCGAAGAAAGTGATAAATCCGTAAACGGAGTTCATCGGAAGCGGGATAGGAGGCGGGATCGTTATTTTTCATAAACCCTTAAGGCTTCATCGTGACAAGTTCTGGAAAAAAATCCATCACGGATTCTTCTTTGGTATCATTGATTTTACGACCTCACGGGCCTTTGGAATGAAATAGTTACAGGCCTCGGCACAAATGAGGGGTATTTCTTGAGCTTTTGTTTCAATGGTATCGGCCGGTTCCCATAGTCTTTTCTTCATGCATTCAGTCGCACAGACTGATTGAGTTAAAGACTGACGTTGTTCAAGGGTGAGTAAACGAGTGCAGTGGTACATTCCTGTTTGCCTCTCTGCGGTCTCTTGATAAGGGGTGATCTGAAGTATTTGTTGGGACCAAGCACTCCAATGAGAGATGGCACTCGGGTACAAAATACGAAGTGCTAAAACAAGGTCCTCGAAGGAGAGAGGGGTGAGGATCCATCCTGAGGGGAGATCGGGTGAGGAGCGAAGGGGTCTAAAATTGCCTGCCGGGGTGGATTTGACGAGCTCCGTCAGATTTTCTAAGGAGATGGAGCGAAGCGAATTTTGATTCGGATCATCTTGTTGGTGTAAAACAGTAAAACCGGGTTGAATTTTTATCTCACCGATCTTCCATGGCGGAGGAGTTTGATGAAGCCAAAGATTAAGAAATTCGGTGGGTTTCATTGAATTTTTTGATTTGAGCGAGAATGAGATCAGCGATCAACGGTTCAGTTCCAATGGCATTGGCGTACCAGAGTCGTCGCCCTTCGACGAGATGAGGGTTTTTTGTTTGCAGAGGGATCCCTTCCTCAGTGAGTCCGAGAAGAACAGGAATATCGATAAAGGAGTGGAGTCCGTCAGCGATAAAGAAGGGGACGGCGACCACCTCTTTTTTAGAAGTGAGCGATTTCCAGTCTTTGACAAGGGGGGGTTCCTCCATGTAAGCAAATTGACATTCGCCGTAGATGTTTCGAGATCGTATCTTTTCGACTTGATGTTCGATAATCTTGGTTGAATTTTCGTTGAGGTTCGTTCCATGTCCGAAAATAAAAAGACAACTTTCTTGAGGGTCTTGGAGTTTTTCCCCGGAGGAGTCGAGGACCTCCTGAGCTCGATGAAGGAGGACCTCGGTCATGGATTCATGGAGTCCAACGGGATCGCAGTAGTAAAAAGTTTGATTCTGGTGCTGGGTAATGGGTCCTTCGAGTTTTAATTCTCGGGGGATGACCTGTTCCGTGAAGTAACCACTACTGATGAAATTGGGAACAACGTAAACGGTGTTTGCTTCGATTTGATTTAACGATTGATGGAAGTTGGGTTCCTCTTTCCAGAAGCACTCATGAACTTCGGAGAAAATGTTCTTTTTTCGAAGGGTCCATGCGTGTTGATAGGTTGGAGTACTGGAGTCGGCATTGACCGTTGATCCATGACCAACAATGAGGAGGGCCGGTTTTTGGGGGCAGGTCAACGACATGGGGCCGAAGATGGCAGGAGTTGGTAAGAATTCCATCCGATTTTTAATTTCTTTGGAATTTGGTGCTTTTCACCGCATAAAGGATTGATAGATTTCTTTCATGAGTGATACCTCTTCATTACAACTTCCGGCACGGAGCTGGCTCGCCAAGCTCAAAGATGATGATCGCAATGTTTTAGCCTCTTACGGGGAGTTTTTCCCCGGACGGCCTGGACAACCGATTATCAATGAAGGGGAGCTCCAAAGTTATCTTTATTTTGTCGTTCGAGGAAGTTTGACGGTGACTCGTACCACGGATAAGGGGGTTCATGTTGTTGGGGAGATTCCTGCTGGAGAGTCAGTGGGAGAGATGAGTGTTTTTGATCGTCTTGAGGTTCCTGCGAGCGGTACGGTGACTCCGAATGAATTTACTCAGTTATGGAGGGTCAGCCAGGATTCCCTTAATCGATTTTTAGAGGATAATCCGGTGGTTGCGAATACGATGTTGATTGGGCTCGTTGGGACTTTATCGAATCGGATTCGGAAATTGAATCCAATGATTTTATCGACTGTTGAGCAACTCGGAGGGTAATTTCAGCTACTTTAAGTAGGTGCTCTCATTAAAAGTAAGTGGCTTCTTCTATGAAATATTATGGAGTGGATTTAGCGAAGCGATTTTCGCTCTTTTCTTTTTTAGTCGTATTATTTTTATATTCATTTGAGCCTTTATTTTCTCAGGGACTTTCTGAAAATCCGACTCTCAGGACGGTCACGGCGAGTGTTGGATTGGTTAAAATTTCTGCTGAAGTGGCGATTACTTCCAAGGAGTTGGCTCAGGGGTTGATGTTTCGGAGTCGCCTTCCGGATAATGCCGGGATGATTTTCTGTCTACCACGAGTTGAAAGAGCCTCCTTTTGGATGAAAAATGTTTCGATTCCTCTTTCAGTTGCCTATTTAGATCGAAATGGAATGATTATAGAGATTTTAGAGATGACTCCCTTTGATGAACGACCGATGTGGAGTCGCAGTGACCAGATTTATTATGCGCTTGAGATGAATCAAGGATGGTTTCAGTTGAATCAAGTAAAAGTGGGGGACCGTGTTTTGGTAGAGGGAAAGAGCGTAGAGAGATTAAGGGATTGAAATCCTAAATCAGTTCTCGCGCAACGACGCTTCCTCCTACGTCCAAGCACTTCCACCTACGCAAAGGCTACGGCGGACAAGACGGCGAGACAAGACGCCGCCACGTTAAAACCCTACCCCCCCCCCCCTCGTTCTGACGACGTTTCTTACGAGCCTCCTCCCTATTTTTAAAAAGCTCTCGAAAACGAGCTTTCGATCCTCTCCCTCTCTGACGTGGCGGCGTTGCGTGAGATAATGTCTTTAAGATTTTTTGTTTTAGTGGCACTACTGGAACAAAACTCAAAATAGAGCAAGCTATTTGCTATTTAACTCCCGATTCGGTAAATGCGGGGTGTTCGTGGAGAGTTTTGATGAAGCGTTTGACGGCAGGGGAGAGGACCCGGCCATTGCGATAGATAATCCCAAGTGGACGGTGGATTGTAAATCCTTTGAACTCGACCGCAATCAGGGTTCCGTTTTTAATCTCTTGTTGAACCGTGGCTCGAGGAACAATGGAGACTCCCGCGTCGATTTCGACAGCACGTTTAACCGTTTCAATATTATCAAATTCCATCGTGGGAGAGATCGAGACACTCGCCTCTTTGAAGATCTTATCGATCGCTTTACGTGTTGGGATATCCGGCTCGAAACCGATGAACTTGTGGTGGGAAATGGCATCTAGAGTGACCTCTTTGTGAGAGGCGAGTGGATTTTGAGGGTGGCAAATGAGAACCAACCGATCCTTTAGAAAGGGTTCTATTTTGAGATTCTTTTTTTGGACGGGGAAGGCAACAAGACCGATATCTCGAGTTCCATCGAGGACATCATCGTAGACTTGGTTCGAGCGGCGATATTCGACATGAACATGAACGTTCGGATATTCCTTAAGAAAGACCTTAAGATAAGGGGGAAGCTCGTGAAGTCCGATGCTATAAACCGTGGCAAGACGGATCGTTCCGGAGACGACGTTGCGCATTTCGGAGATCTGGTGTTGAAGCTTATCGTAGGCATAGATGATCTCTTTGCTTGTCGCATAGAGAATCAGCCCTTCACGAGTCAAAGAGAACCGTTTACTGCTTCGTTCAATGAGGGGGGTATGGAATTTTTCTTCGAGACTGCGAATTTGTTGGCTGACGGCTGATTGAGTGACAAAATTCAGCTGAGCTGCCTTACTAAAGCTTTCGGTGTCAACGAGGTCACGAAATACTTTAAAGGATTCAACTTGCATATCTTATATAATAAGCAAACCTAATGAATATTCAAGGGAAATGATTTAATACTTATGACTATTGAGAGCCGATATCAAGAGATTCAAGGGAGAATTCAATGTGCATGTGCAAAAAGTGGGCGAGGCATTGAGGAGGTTTTATTGATAGGAGTGACGAAGACCCATCCCCCGGAATCGGTGGAGCAGGCGCTTCGGTTAGGGATTTTACATCTGGGTGAAAATAAGGTTCAGGAGGCCTCTGCAAAAAAGGGAATTGTGGGGGAAAAGGGGGTCTGGCACTTCATTGGACATTTGCAGAGTAATAAGGTGAAAAATGCGGTTCAGATCTTTGATCAGATCGATTCCGTGGATAGTTTGGTTTTAGCTCAGGAGATTTCTAAGCGTTGTGAGATGATCGGAAAGAGAATGCCGGTTTTAATGGAGGTAAATGTTTCGGGGGAGGGGAGTAAATTTGGAGTAAAGCCGGAACAGGCTGCGGTGTTGGCGGAGCAGATCAATGGACTGCCGCATCTAGAGTTGAGGGGGTTCATGACGATGGCTCCGTTGATGGAGGATCCGATGAAGAGTCGTCCGTATTTCGCACAATTAAGAGATTTACGGGATCGAATTCAACAGGAGACGGGGCTTCATCTTCCTGAGCTTTCGATGGGGATGAGTCAAGATTTTGAGGGGGCGATTGAGGAGGGGAGTACGATGATTCGATTGGGAACGATTTTATTTGGAACACGCCCAAAGCCGACGCGCGAGTTTTTTGAGGACTCGATCTAAATTCTTTGTGGATTTTTCTTCCGACTTTCTCCACTCTCTCGAATCCTTATGGCCGTAGAATATAAATTGACCCTCCAGCTTCCGAAAACCGATTTTCCAATGAAAGCGGATCTCCCGATTCGTGAGCCGAAACTACTTGAAAAGTGGAAAGCAGAAGATCTTTATCATCAGATCCTCGAACGACGTAAGAATGGGAAGCCCTTTATTCTTCATGACGGCCCTCCGTTTGCGAATGGGGATGCGCACATGGGTCATGCTTTGAATATGACCCTCAAGGATATGGTTCTTAAATCAAAGAACATGGCCGGTTATCGGGTTCCTTTTATTCCGGGATGGGACTGTCATGGACTGCCTATTGAGCATAAAGTGATGAAGGAGCTTGGGGATTTGGCTAAAGATCCTGTGACGATTCGTCAAAACTGTGAAGCTTACGCTCGTAAGTATATTGAGATTCAGCGAAATCAATTTGAGCGACTCGGGGTTCTTGGAGAGTGGCAGAAGCCCTATCTAACGATGGATCCGAGTTATGAGGCGGATGTCCTTCGGACGCTGGCGACGATTGTTGAAAAGGGATGGATCTATCAAGCCCTTCGACCGGTGTATTGGAGTACCGGTTGTCAAACCGCTTTAGCCGAGGCCGAGATTGAATATTCTCCAAAGATGGATCTCTCGGTTTTCGCAAAATTTTCAGTCTTAGAATCCTCATTATCTAAGCTCGGAGTTTCGAGTTCCGTTTCAATTCTAATTTGGACGACGACTCCGTGGACTTTACCGGCGAATCTCGGAGTTGCGGCAGGGGCCGGAATTGCATACGGACTTTATCAACAGAATGGGGAACATTTCTTGGCGGCGACGGCTTTAGCGGCCTCTCTTCCGGGATTTGCAGCAGGTGAACCGATCCAGGTTTTGAAGGGAATCGATCTTGAAGGGATTGAATATCAACATCCGTTTTTAAATCGTCAGGGAAAAGTTTATACCGCAGATTTTGTAACGACGGAGACCGGCACTGGATTTGTTCATATTGCTCCGGGGCATGGACGAGATGATTATCAGCTGGGTCAACGAGTCGGACTTCAGACCCTTTCACCCGTCGATGATCGTGGTTGTTTGACTGAGGAGTGTGGGGTTGCAGATCTCGTCGGAAAATATGTCTTTAAGGCGAATCCAATGGTTCGTGATCTGCTGCGTAATGAAGGAAAACTTTGGGCAGAGCAGGAATTTTCTCACGATTATCCCCATTGTTGGCGCTCGAAGACGCCCATTATTTTTAGATCGGTTTCTCAATGGTTTATTGATGTGAATGGGTTTCGTGCGGAGGCATTGGATGAGATCAAGAACGTCACTTGGGTTCCGACTTGGGGAGAGAATCGAATTCGGGGGGCGGTCGAATCCCGTCCTGATTGGTGTATCTCTCGTCAACGGACTTGGGGCGTTCCATTGCCGGTTTTTTATGATGACCGTGGAACGGCGGTATTGACGGCCGGTCAGGTACGTCAAGTCGCGGATATCGTCGAGGAGAAGGGAACTGACTGGTGGTTTAAAACCGAGGCTGAGGAGATTGCAAAGACCTTGGGTTTACCTGCGGGGCTGCGTAAGGGATTAGATACCATTGATGTTTGGATTGATTCCGGGGCGAGTCATGCTGCCGTGGTGAAGCGTCGTCTGTCCTTTCCTGCCGATCTTTATCTTGAGGGAAGCGATCAGCATCGAGGATGGTTTCAATCCTCTTTATTGACCTCTGTTGCTGTCTGGGGAACTGCCCCGTATAAACAGGTTCTGACCAACGGGTTTGTCGTGGATATGGATGGAAAGAAGTTATCGAAGTCGGATGCCTATAAAAAACCGACCGATCTCTTAAGTTTTGTCAATAAATTTGGAGCCGATATTTTGCGGCTTTGGGTATCGAGTCAGGACTATCGAGATGATGTTCCTTTTTCTGAGGAGATTTTCACACGAGTGACCGATTCTTATCGAACCGTCCGAAATACCGTCCGAATTTTGCTCGGTAATCTCTCGGGATTTAATCCAGAAAAAGGGGTCGATCGTTCGGAGTGGTCGGAGATTGATCTTTATGTGGAGGCACAGTTACAAGATTTGATCCGGACGGTTCTTGGAGCCTATGAGTCATACGAGTTTCATGCCGTTTATCATGCGGTAATTCGCTTCTGTTCAGTTGATCTTTCCGCTTTTTATGTCGATGTCTTGAAGGATCGAATGTATTGCGATGCGGTGAGCGGTAAACGCCGCCTTGCGGCGCAGACGGTGATGTATCGAGTATTGGAAAGTTTAGTAAGGATCATCGCTCCTATCATGCCTTATACGGCAGAGGAGACGTGGTTAATGATGGGAAAGAAAGAGTCGATTCATTTGCAGCTTTTTCCGGAAGCGGGAGAGGGAGCCGCTCACTATCGAGATCGTTGGGATCGATTGATCCAAGTACGTTCTTTAGTGAATGAGCATCTTGAGAAGGCGCGTCAGCAAAAACTGATTGGAAAGAGTTTGGAGGCGCAAGTGACTTTGAGAGGTTCAACGTTTCAGGAGAATGATCGAGAGCTCCTTCAAGAGATCTTTATCGTTTCTCAGGTGAGATTAGAATCGGCCCCCACCCTCTCTGTGGAGGTTTCTCCCGCTGGAGGATTGAAGTGTGTTCGTTGTTGGAAATTTGGTGAGGAGAATGGAAAGCATGCGGAGCATCCTGAGCTTTGTCCTCGATGTACAGAGGCGGTTTTGGCGTTAAACCCAGATTCTTAATTAGGAATTTAAAAAATGGAGCGCCGATCCGGCAGCTGCCGGAGCGGCATGGGTGAAGGGGGATGTTTTTTGTCTTTCCTTCCTCATCCTTCAAATCCACCCCTGATTCAGGCCGCTCGGTCCTCCGTTTACGCAAAAAACCCCGTGGCGAACCACGGGGTTTTAAAAATGATAACAAAAGAGAGAGCGGTTTAGCTTTTCTTTTTGTTTTTGTCTGATTTTTCTGCGTTGACCGATAAAGCCTCTTTGCCCTTACGACCGCGGAGATAATAGAGTTTAGCACGACGAACTTGACCGGCGCGATCCACGACCACTTTTTCAACGAGGGGGGAATTAATCGGGAAAACACGTTCAACCCCTTCACCGAAACTAATACGACGAACGGTAAAGTTTTCATTGAGTCCACGGCCTTTACGACCGATGACGACACCTGCATAAATTTGAGTACGTTCTTTTTCACCCTCTTTAACGCGGGTGTGAACTTTCACCGAGTCACCCACTTTAAAGGGGGACACTTTACGGAATTGTTCCGCTTCAATCTTTTCTAGTAATTGCACATTCATTGACATAAGATACTCCTTCTTCACTACTTCGCTTCCGCTGTCATCTCGGCACCGGTTTCATACCCGAAATAGGGTTGTGTTTGATAGCATATGAATTGCAGACGTAAAGGGCTTTTTTTGCTTTGCTCCCCTTCAGGGGATACTTAATCCTATTTTCATAGGGAATTAAACGAAACTCTCCTCCGATTTAGAGGAGGTCGGAGATTCAGCAAAGATTAACTCATTTTTTCATTAGGAATTTTAAAATCGATTTCTAATGCAGAATCTGCCTTAAGCAAAATGGCCCTGTTTTACTGTTTTTTTGAATTGGCAAGATGGTTACCATAGTTCCTGAGGACCCTTCGGAACTGGAATCGAAACTCTTTTACTGACTGCTGGCTCAGATTCTTCGGAAAGGGCCTCTCTAAAATTAAGAGCCATTTCCTCTGGACGATAGCGAGGTTGTAATTCACCGAACTCATCGAGAAAGCGACTTCTCCACTCTCGATAGCTGGTGATAATTTCATCAAATTGTGTGCGTGAAGTAAGAAGGACAATTTTTTTATTAAAAAATGAGGAGGGACCAAATCTTTTCGAATACCAAGGACCGACCTTTCGGAAGAGTCGACAGCCATGCGTCTCTCCAAAAATTTCGACCATCCAATCGAGGTGACGTGTTAAGATTCGAATTCGTTCCTCAAAGGGGGGTTCAGGGGGACAGACTCCGCACTCCATAAAATCGATAATTTGTTTGAAAATCCAAGGATTGTAAAAGGCCCCTCGACCAATTCCGATCCCTGTACATCCGGTCTCTCTCCACATCATCGCTGCCGCCTGAGGGGTAGTTACATCTCCATTTCCAATGATCGGGATTGTTTTAACCGCCTCAACAACTCGACGAATTCCACGAAGATGAACAGAACCTTCAAAGCCCTGTTCTCTCGTTCTGCCATGAACGGTAATCGCCGTGACTCCTACCTCTTCGAGCGCAATGGCAAGTTCGGGGGCGGTGATATTTTCTTCATCCCAGCCAAGTCGCATTTTGCAAGTGATCGGAATTTTTACGGCATTGACCATTTGTCTGACGAGTGACGCCGTTTGAACACATTGAGTCATCATGGCGGAGCCGCCTCCGATTTTAACCACTTTTCGGACAGGACATCCCATATTGATATCGATCGAATCAGCCCCGTGATCGGCGACGATTTTTGAGGCCTCCACCATTTCTGAAGCGACTGAGCCAAAGAGTTGAACGGCAAATGGTTTATCGAGAGGGTGGGATTCGATAAGCTTGATCGCTTTAGGATTTTTCTCAATGAGAGATCGGGCGTTGACAAGATCTGTTGTACAGAGTCCTACGCCGCCGATTTCGCGAATGACCATTCGCATGGGAAGATTTGTATATCCTGCCAATGGGGAGAGCGTGAGGGGACTCGAAAGTGAGAGGGAGCCGAAGGCGAGCGTTTTCATGAGTGATTGAGGGTCGATCCCACAATTTTAATGGGGGGTAGAAAACAATTTACGAGCGATTCGAATTTGATTGCGGAGGGCTTTAAGATTTCTAAGAACCTCCGGACTAAAGGAGAGACTTCCGATCTCTGCTTTGTCCCCATAAATGAGACCGATAATTTGGTCGTGATCTTTAATCGGCAGTAAAAAAACAGTTCCAGCAGACTCAATCGATTTGTACCAGAGAGGAAGATGTTGATAAATTTTGGTGTCGGTTAGGTTTTGAAGGAGAACATCATCAGAGCGAATAAGACAAGCAGAAAAGAGATCTTTACCCTCTAAGTTAATTTTGAACTCCGATCGAAACTCAAAGGCATTTTGACCCAGTGCTTCATTCACACGAAAAAGAGGGTCATTTTCCGCGCGCATCAATAGGACGCAGTTTCGAAGTCGTAAGGCCTCAAAGACCGTTCTCACGATTTTTTGAAAAATGGTCGCGGCGCTGGTTTTATCCGAGGTTAACATTTCAGTAATTTCTTGGAGCCCAAGGATAAAAGTGTCGGTGGTTGAGGGTGTTTTGTGATGGATGTATTGAAGGCTTGTTGTTCCTGATCCGTTATTCACACAAGTCATACGATCAATGAAGTCCGTGTGGAAAGGAGGTAAGTGATAGAGGGTTTGAAAGCTTTCAAGCTCTTGTTGAACGTTCTCTAATATTTCCATGATGGTTTTATAATCGATCTTCAGAACGGTTGAATAACTGGAGGCGAGACTTTTTATTTTTTCACCAACGATTTCAGGATTAATGTTTTTTGATTCTAAAATATCGCAAAGTGACATGGAAAAAGAGGAGGTGATTAAGGACATTCCGTCCGGATCTTTTAAAAGGGCCGGAATCGTATTTTCATGAAAGAGCTCCATACTTTTAAGAATCTTCGAGGAAAGATTCAAAGAGGAGGCGATATGATATCCTAATTCGATGGGGGTGAGACCAATTTTTTGGAAATAAAATTGTTCTTTTTCCTGACTGGTAAGATCAAGGGGAATCGATCCTATTTCTTCAGAGAGAAAATTGGTAATCAGAAGTCTTCCGTAATATCGTAATGTTGAGCAAATTAAGGTTTCTTCGGATGATTCGACAGGATGTAATAGCTCGGTTTTTTGGGCAATTAAACCGCTAATTAAAGCAATCGATGAGACATTGCGTATTTCCTCGCTTCTGAGAGGATCTTGAAGTGGAGCGAGAAAAAGCAGTGTGACCACGAGGCTCCTAATTTCAGAGAGACCGACTTGATGGATTGCTTCAGTGATTGTCTGAATTCGCTGTCCTGTATGATTGAAGTGGATCGTATTTGCGGCAATGATAATCTTAGAGGTTAATCCTAGATCTTTGGAGATCGCATCAACAAGCTCTTGAATTTGAGCGGTTTGATTTTTCGAGGAGAGATCTTGAATAATCTCAAGAATTTGACTTATCGCAGGAACGAACTCCGATGTTTTTAAGAGTTCAAGTATCTGATGGACTGTCTTTTGTCCTTGAGGAGTAAGTTTGGGGGCACTCATAATGAGGGAATAGTTAGAGCTCTGATTATGTTGTTAAATTCATTTTAAAGCAAATTTGTTATTTCTGATGTGAGAATTGCTGTTCAATCCATTGTTGAGCGACATCATAGGGAGATTTGTGATCGATCTCGACGGCTGCATTCAGAGTACGCATCGTTGATTCTGAAATCTTTCCTGAGAGCCTTTGAAGAGCAGGTTTTAGAGAGGGATATTTATTTAAGGTCTCGATTCGGACCACAGGAGCGGCTTCATAGCGTGGAGAGATCTGGAGGTCATCTTCAAGAGAGCGGTATTTTGTGAGATTAAGTTTCGCATCTGTGGAAAATCCTGAGATGAGATCTACTTTTTTACTTTCGAGTGCAGGATAGAGAAGGCCGACATCAAGATTCACGACGGATTGAAATCGAAGCTGATAATATTTTTGAATGAGAGGAAACCCATCCGGTCGATTGGAAAACTCGGCGTTAAAACCAGCTTTTTGAAGGGAGATGAGGGGAGCGCATTCAGAGAGTTTTGAGGGAAGTGTGGAGTCCTTGCGAACAATAAGGACGTAGCCATTACTAAAGCCCAATGCAGGGAGCCATTGCGATTGGAATTGAGTTTGATACTGAAAATCGAGGTCCTCTTTCGAAAGTTTATGAGGCGATTTAAGAATGAGTTGTTCGGCGGTTCCGGAATATTCGATGTAGAGATCAATCTCTCCATGGAGGAGGGCCTCATGAATTAAGGGAGTACTTCCAAACCCCCATTTCTTTTCGATGGGAATTTCAGGGGCGACTTTTTGAATCGCTTGGGCAATGATCTCTCCGAGAATAAGCTGTTCAGTAAAGTTTTTACATCCGATTCGGACTTTAGGAGAAGATTGACGGCATCCAAGAAAGGGAATTCCTCCCAAAACTAAAAAGCCAATCAAGAGGAGTGCCGCTCTTATATTTAAGATTGTATTCATTTGTTGATTGAAAATAAGTGATGCCTCGGAAAGATTAATGTGAAGATTTTCCTTGTTTCCATAGAGTGGCACTTTTCTCTATTTTTGAAAAAATAAGATCGAACACAATTGCTAAAAATGCAATTGGAATTGCGCCGACCAATAGTAAAGAGGTATCTAAAAGTGCAATTCCTCTGGCGATATAATCTCCGAGGCCCCCTGCACCAATAAAGGTGGCTAAACTCGCCGTTCCAATTGTCCAAACGAATGAAGTTCGAATTCCCGAAATTATGAATGGTAATGATTGAGGAAATTGAACGCGAAAGAGAATTTGGCGCTTATTGAGTCCAAAGATTTGTGCGGCTTCGATGAGATACGGCGGGCATTCTTGAAGTGACGTGATTGAATTTCGAAGAATCGGAAGGATCGCATAAAGGGAGAGGACACAAAGGGCAGGAACGGTTCCAATTCCGAGCCAAGGGATGAGGAAGGCAAAGAGAGCTAAACTCGGAATGGTTTGGAAGAGATTCATGAAGGAAGTCAGGATATTTTGAAGAAATGGTCGATTATGAGTTAAAATACTGACTCCAAGAGCAATCGGTAGGGCCGCACAGACGGCGAAGAGGGTCAAAATGAGATGTTCCCCTGCTTTTATCCAAAAATCTTCAGGAATTGAGATCACATCAGTGACTTTGAAGGTAATGAACGATTTTGAAAGAGCTTTTTTTTCAGCCTTCTTGCTTTCCTGACTAAATAAAGAATGCATAATCAGGAAATGACGTGGCTTTGGCTTATCATTATGATGGGGAGTGGACTTGTATTAGGCAATGCAGGAGAGCCGACAAAAGAGGAACGTCAGGCATTTCAGGAGACCTTTCGCTCTCTTGAAGATGGACTTTTTGATCTCACGATTCAGCGATCTGAGCGGTTTTTAAAGAAGTTTCCTCAAAGCGATTTAAAGCCGGATATTCAGTGGTTAAAGGCGAAGTCGCACTATTTTCTGGGGCAATATGAGTGGGCACAACAGGAGCTTAAGGCTCCCTATAAACAGATTTCTGAAAATAATAGACAAGAGTACCTTCTATTTCAGGCAGAGCTTGAAGGGCTTCGAGAGGATTGGGCACAGTCGGAATTAAAATTTAGAGAATTTTTAGCCGAGTATCCTAAATCAACTGAAGTCGATAAAGCACGTTTGGGACTTGGGTTAACGCTATTGCGGCAGAAAAAGGAGGATGAAGGGAGATCGCTTTTAATTGCCTTATCTCAAAACAAACCGGGTGAAAAAACAGCCCAAAGAGCCTCTCTCTATTTGGCACTCGGTTCAATGATGAAGAAGCAGTGGAAGGAGGCCGCAAGTCAACTTGATTCCCTGAAAAAAGAAAAATTAAAAGGAGAGATGAATTACGAGCTCTTTTATTGGAGTGGAGAGCTCTTTTCTGAGCAAAAGCTCTGGAAGGAGGCGGTTTCGGAATATCAAAAAGTGACTCAAGATTCAAAGGCTTTTCCGAAAGATCTAGTCGTTAAAGCTCAATTAGGACTCGGAAGAGCCTTTCAAGAATCCAAAGAGTATGAAAAAGCTCAGGCGACTTTTGAAAAAGTATTCACCATTTCTGAAATCGAGTCCTTTAAGGAAACAGGATTTCGCGAATATCTTCGAACCGCAAGAATGCTTAAAAAACTACCAGAATCGGTGAATCGACTTAAGGATTATGCCGCAAAAAACCAAGAAAAGAGTAATTCAAGTGCCGCTCTTTTTGCGATTGCTCAGGCATATTCAGATAATGAAGAGGAGGAAAAAGCAATTTCGACTTTTGAAGCTTTATTGATTGCTTATCCAAAGACAGCGATGCGATTTAGAATTTATTTAAGTCTTGGTAAGCTCTATCAAGCACAAAACAAATTTGAACAATCGATCGAATTTTACAAAAAGACATTAGAGGAGGGGAGTTCTCTTGAATTGAAAGGGGAGGCCAGTTTTGGATTAGGAGAGATTTATTCGAGAAATAAAAACTATCCAGAGGCTATTAATGCCTATGAAAAAGCGATTGTCGACAATCCAGGACTTCTTGAAAAAGGACTTTTTAATCTCATGATGATCAGTTCATTACAAGATAATTTAGCAGGACTGAACAAATACGAAGAGCGATTTAATAAGCTATTTCCACAAAGCGCCTTTAAAGATCGGATCGTTTTAGAGAAAGTGAATTTACTTCAAAAAAATGGTCAATCCGATGAATCTAAAAAATCGTTAGAAACGCTCTTTCTCGGTTCTCATGGGGGCAATGCTATATTGCTTCAAGTTCGATATGCCGATTTATTATATCAGACACAGAAGTATGAAGAGGCGTGGCAGCTCTATGAGAAAATAGCCGCGCAATATCAAAATGACCCGGTTTTTCCAGAGGTTGCTTACAAGGCGCTTTTTGCGGGGCTTGCGATTAAAAAGGTTTCCGAAGTTCAAGTCATCGAAGGGCTCCTCTCGCTTCTTAAAAAGTATCCGAAACATTCAAAAACGCCTCATTTTCTTTTTAGCTTAGGAGAATTCTATTTTCAAAAACAAGATTATGGGAATAGTCAGAGCTATTTCGATCAACTCGTGAGCGAATTTCCGACGAATGAATTATTAGATGATGGGCTTTTTTGGGCCGGCAAATCGGCCATTGGACGGGATGATTTTTCACAGGCGATCGTTATTTTAGAAAAAATCCCTGAGAGTTCTTCCCTAAAAATTGATGCCCGATTATTACAAGGGAAGATCTATATTCAACAGTTGAAGTTTGACAAGGCCTTACAGCTTTTGGATGCAACGATTGAACAGGATAAACAGGGACGAGTTCTCATCGAAGCCCTTTTAAGAAAAGGGGATGCTCTGATGGGAATCGCAACGGGGGAGAGTTCTAAGTTTGAGCTCGCAATTTCAATTTTTCAGCAAGTCTTATTGAATAAAACAACGCTTATTCATCAATGGAACGAGGCCTGTTTTAAAAAGGCCAAATCTTTACAGAAAATGCACCGAGATGATGAAGCGATCTCAACCTATCTTGATCTTTTAAAAGGAAGAATCAGTGAGCATTCTAACGATGAAAATCCTGAATACCTATGGCGAATAAAGGGGGGGTTGGAGGCTGCGGATATGATGCAGGCCCGAAAAGATTGGAAGGCGGCACTCTCTATTTATCGAAAACTAGAGCTCATTGGGGGACCGAATCGTCAGGAATTTCGTGATGCGATCAATCGAATTAAACGAGAAAATTTTATTTATGATGAAGAGGAATAATTTTAAGGAGCGACTATGAATATTTATCGTCGAGTAGCTGAATATTATCGCTCTTTCTCCGGGTTAATAGCCGTTGCTCTTTTGATTATGATTATTTCGATCGGTTTTAACGCCTTAAAACCTTGGCCCATTAAGTGGTTGATTGATGATATTCTTCCACAAGCGACAATCGGAGTTGTTCATTGGCACGGAATCACCTTTAGTCTTGCAGAGGCGATCACAGCAGCATGTACTGTTTATATTTTGACCTTTCTATTGCACGGAGCAACAAGTGTTGCGAATAATTATCTTTTAATACGAATTGGTCTCGATGCATTACTTCGAGTGAGAACTCAATTGTACTCCTATCTACAGTATCTTCCTCTCCATTTTCATGATCGAAGACGAAGTGGTGATTCGACTTTTCGTGTGGCCTATGATTCTCAAGCCATTCAAACTTTTTTTAATCGTGGTTTTGCGACCATTATTAGTTCCTTTTTAACTTTAATTTTGACCTTTTTTTTGATGTTCAAAATGAACGCTCATTTGGCGTTAGTCTCCCTCTCGGTCGTGCCATTTCTTTGGTTATCGATTTTACTTTTTGCAAAAAAAATCCGCAATGAAAGTGCCTTACTTCAGCAAGAGGAAAGTGATGTTTTATCCCGGGCACAAGAGGGATTAACCAGTATTCGAATTGTTCATGCCTTTGGACGAGAGGAATTTGAGGTTAAGGAATTTGAAAAGGAGGCCCGACATAGTTATAATGCTAATTTACAGCTGACTTTGACGAATGTTTTTTCGAGCCTCATCGTCGGCCTCGTTACAGCGGTCGGTGCGGCTTTAATTTTGTATTTAGGGGCTCATGAGGTCGCTCGAGGAACTTTGAAGGTCGGTGATCTTTGGGTCTTTCTTGCCTATCTAGCCTCATTGTATGCTCCCCTAGAGCAGCTGAGCTACACCGCATGGTCATTAGAAGGAGCTGCCGCAGGAATGCAGCGTGTATTTGAAATACTGGATGCGGAGGATTCTGTTCCTGAGTCGAAAATAGCGAAACCGATGATTCGTCCACAAGGAAGAATTACGTTTGAATCTGTTTATTTTGGTTATGAATCCGAACGACCGATTTTAAAGGGACTTTCTTTAGAGGTCGAAGCGGGGGAAACGGTGGCGATCGTAGGGGGAACAGGAGCCGGGAAGACTACCCTCCTTTCTTTAATCCCTCGATTTTATGATCCTGTGGCTGGAAGAATTTTGATTGATGGGGCCGATATTAAGGAGTTTTCGAAAAAATCAGTACGAAGTCATCAAGCGATCGTTTTACAAGATACTTTATTGTTGTCGGGAACAATTGAGGAAAATATTGCTTACGGTCGTCCAGGGGCAACGTCAGCCGAGATCATTCTTGCGGCTCAAGAGGCGCAGGCTTATGAATTTATTTCTCAACTCCCCCATGGGTTTAAAACCTCAGTGGGAGAACGAGGGGTTCGTCTTAGTGGCGGACAAAAACAAAGGATTGGAATCGCGAGGGCCTTCCTTAAAAAGGCCCCGATTTTATTGCTAGATGAACCGACGAGTGCTTTGGATTTGGAGACTGAATCGGAAATCATGGAGACATTAAAGCAATTGGTTCAGCGTCAAACGACGATTATTATTACCCATCGATTATCGACCGTTCATCATCTTGCGCATCGAATCATTGTATTAGAGAACGGAAAAATGATTGAATCTGGAACAGGTGAGGAACTTCTAAAAAAAGAGGGTCTTTACTCCCGTTTATGGCGTGCGGGAAATTGTTAATGGGGCTAATGTTTTAATTGATATTCACGACTTCTAGACTACAGAGTGATTGGAGCGATTTTTAATTGTTTGAGAAAAAGATCGAATTGATCGAGAGAGACGGCAGGAATTTGGGCCCCTTGATCTGTTCTAAAACGGTAAGCCCAATGTTGGATCTCCCAGAAATCAATTTTGAGGTGAAGACGTTCAACGATCGTTAGTAAATGGTTTGATTGATAAAGTAAATCAGAGTGATCAATTGATAGACTCCATTGAGTTAAGAGTTCACTTAATTTTTTACAAATTAAATATTGAGTTTTTTGAAGATCAAGCGTCGGATTCCAATGCATAAATTCGTCGAGAATGAGATGGACCTCATGAGCGTTGAAAGGGGACATTTGGAGTGATTTTTGAAGTTTCGCGTTATAGAGCAGGTCGATCGTGGTATTAATTACAGGGGGTGTTGCAAAAGATGACTTTTTGAGGATATTGAGCAGAACGTGATTTTCGCGATAAATAGATTCAAAGGTCTCTTCAATTTTCTCGAAAGTGTTTTTTAAAGCATGATTTAAGAGGAGTGATTGGGTATCACGGAGAAGTGATGTTAATGTATAAATGTTTTTTGTGAAATCATAGTCAATCGTTCTCATCAGCTGAATAACATCTCCTTGATCGCTGAGATGCTTCCATTGATTCTCAAGGGTATCATATTGGGAAAGGGTGGTAAACGGATGAATACCAAGGGTGAGATTATGATCTCCTAAATGAACGATAAAAAAGATGAAGTCAAAATCGCATTGATTTGAGATTGATCGAAGAGTCATCCGACCAAAACGAAGCTCAGTTTTTTCAATTGTTTTAGTGAGCCAGATTTTTGGGGATATTTGGTATTGATACCAGTTTGCTGGAATCGATTGTTCGATCATGGAGTGAGTGACGATATGGGCTGCTATCCGAGGTAAATCGAGTTGGTTCGGTTTTACAAGTGTTTGATAAATCGTTTCTCCATTTAAATATTGAACGAGATTGCTCGGGGCGCTACGGAGTTTATTTAATAGAATTCCCTCGAAGCATTTTCCGGTCGTTTCTTCCGCAATTTGAATTGCACGTGAGGCATATTGCAAAATTTGGACCGGTTCGATGCCGGAGATCTCATCAAAAAACCAACCACAGCTTGTAAACATCAAGAGTGAGAGATGTTGCATTTCAAGGAAATGGATTACCTTTTGAATTTCAAGATCCGTGAGAGGTCGTGTTGCTTCAGATCGAACAAAATCGGCAGCGGTTATTTTTTGTAAATTGACCGCAATGTAGCGATTTCGAGTGCCCCAAGGATCATTAAAAAAAATCGAAGTCTGCTCTTCAAATAATACACTGAGTTGATCTCGAAGGGCGTTTAATCCTTGACGTAAGGGACCTCTCCATTTTTGATTCCATCCCGAATTTCCGCCTGTACAACAGCCACAGTCGGATTGCCATCTTTCAACGCCGTGAACACAACTCCACGAGGAGTTTTCAAAGATTTTAACCTCAAATTGTGGCGGAGAGTGATCCAGAAATTCACCATAAATGGTTAACGTTGAGTGATGTTGTTTTTCGAGATGTAATAGGGCATAGGCCAATGCCATTTCGCCATAACGATGGTGATGTCCGTAGCTTTCCCCGTCCGTTGCGATATGGGCTAATTGAGGTTTTTCGGGGGATTCATCTAGAGATCTTAACAGTCGATTTGCAAAATCCTCTCCATTTTTAAGAAGCCCTGAAAAGGCGACATCTTGGGCGATATTTCCATCATAAAAGAAAAGAGTGATTTCACGGCCGCTAGGAAGTTTACAAAGATAGGGGTATCGGGGATCAATTCGAGAGTGTCCGACATCTTGCCACTCTCCTTCGTTGAGATAACGAATATGGGAAGCTTGTCGTGGAGCGAGAATTGTGAATCGGATTCCTGCATCGAGGAGTAATTCAAGTGTTTCTTGATCAACCGCCGTTTCAGCAAGCCATATTCCCTCTGGTTTACGTGAAAATCGATATTCAAAGTCTTGAACTCCCCATTCGATTTGAGTTTGCTTATCTCGTCGATTTGCCAATGGCATAATCACATGGTTATAAACTTGGGCGAGTGCTGAGCCATGTCCGTTGAACCGTTTCAGGCTGATTCTATCGGCCTCAAGTATAGATCGATAGATTGTTGGTCGATGATTTTCTAGCCAAGAGAGGAGGGTCGGTCCAAAATTAAAGCTGATTTTTGAATAATTATTTTGAATAAACGAGACATCGCCATTTAAATCGAGAATTCGTGCTGCAGCATTCGGTCCATAACATTCATTCGTAATTCGATCGTTCCAATCATGAAAGGGGGCGGCAGAATCTTGAGTCTCAATCGAGTCAATCCAAGGATTTTCTCGGGGGGGTTGATAGAAGTGACCATGAATGCAAACGAAGCGCCTCATTCAAATAAGATTAAATAAAAAATACAGAATAGCACTTTAAAAATGATCTCTTTTTGAGATTGAATATAAAGAGTAATAAACTACCATCACGATGAATCATTCGCATGTCACCAGATATTTCAGTTTTAGATTATGCAAAAGGGATAAAGGAATTTCCGGGGATCATATTTGTTTTCGATAACAAAGGGATCATTTTAGATTTTTTTGGCCATTCTGTCGACTCTCTTGGGGTCAAAAAAAGTGATCTTCATCATCGTCCCATACCCGATTCATTTTTTTTTCCGAACCAAAACGAAGTTTGGTGGAATCATTTTAATCGATGTGTTGAGAATCAGAAATCGACTGTTTTAGAGTGTTACTGGGTTACGGACTCCGGTTCCTGCCCGCTCTTTCATTGGAGCTTCATCTCTTTTCAGGATGGAGTCATCGCTTTTCTAGTCGATAATACTCCTCATCACGATCATCAAATTGGAAATTTACTTAAAGAGCAGATCATGGAGCTCTTAAAATTAAATTTTCCAGGAGGCTGCGTTGTTCTTTTTGATCTTCATTTAAAGCCCCTTTTTAAGGGGGGAGAGGGGTGGAATGAGTTAGGCTTTTCGCAAGATACGGCTTCAGATCATCTTTTGAGTTTACTTCCTGAGGGATTAAAGAGCCTTGTCTCAGAACGACTTCCTCACGTGATGAAGGGAATGTTTTTTGTCTTTGAATGGGCAGAGGGTGAGATTCAACAAGAGATTCAATTAAAGCCGATTTTTTCAACTTCAAAACAAGTCGTTGGGGGGATCTTGTACTCGTCCAATATTACGACTCAAAAAGAGCTTCAAAAAAGATTTCAAGCCTCGAAAGATCGATATCAAATCCTCTTTGAGTCTAATCCTCATTCGATGTGGATTTATGACTCAAAGACCTTCAAGGTTCTTGGAGCGAATCAAGCGGCGATACGTCAATATGGCTTTTCCCGTGAAGAATTTCTTGGAATCTCGTTACTAGATCTTCATCCCCAAAAAGATCAAGAGGATATCCGAAAGGTTCTCGGATCAGAAAAAGAGATTGTACGTGTTGCAGGAACATGGATTCATTTGAATCATAAAAGAGAGGCCATTCACGTTCACCTTTCCATACATGAATATGATCTTCTCGATCAAGATGTTCGCCTCATGCTTGCGTTAGATGTCACTCAACAATACCGAGTGGAGCAATCGTTATTGATGAGCGAACAGAGATTCAGGTCGCTCGTGCAGAATTCATATGATGTGATTACAATCCTTGATTTAGAGGGAGTGATTCATTTTGCGAGTCCGGCTTGTGAGAAAATTGTCGGTTACTCTGTTGAGGAAATGGAAGGTCAACAGACCTTTGAATTTGTTCATCCGGAGGATTTGCCACGGGTCCGAGAAATATTCGAAAATTTAATCCGTGATCCACACGCAAAAGAGACCTTTGAGTATCGTTTTAAAAAATCAGATGGTGACTGGATTTATATTGAATCGATTGGTATTAATTTAGCTGAAAACCCTTCTGTGCGAGGAATCGTGGTTAACTCCCGCGACGTTTCGGATCGACGACTTTTAACGGATCAACTTCGTCACTCTCAGAAAATGGATTCGATTGGACGACTTGCAGGGGGGATTGCACACGATTTTAATAATATTTTAACAGCCATTCAAGGTTATGCTGATTTGGCTCATATGGAGGATAATCCCACTTCATTAAAGGATTATCTTCAGGAGATTTCAATTGCGGCGAATCGTGCCTCTTCATTAACGGGTCAGCTGTTAGCCTTTAGTCGACAACAGGTGATCCAGCTTAAGCTCATTGATGTCAATCAAGTCATCGCTGAAATGTCGATGATGCTCATGCGACTTTTAGGGGAGCGAATTCAATTTAAGGTCGATTCTGACCCTGATCTTCCTATGTTTGAGGGAGATAAGGGTATGCTTGAGCAAATTCTCATGAATTTGGTTGTCAATGCCCGCGATGCGATGAACCAAGGGGGGGTTCTGACTGTACGCACCTCCACTATGACACAACCTTCTCTTAAAAACTTTGAAGATATCAATAAGAAGAATGCGATCTGCATTGAGGTTCTTGATACCGGTTGTGGAATTGATCGAAAAACACGCGAACATATTTTCGAACCGTTTTTTACGACGAAAGAAATTGGTCGTGGTACCGGGTTAGGGCTTTCGATGGTTTATGGAATTGTGACTCAGCATCACGGACTCATTGAAGTCGACTCAGAACTTGGAGTCGGGAGTAATTTCAAGATTTTTTTTCCGATTTCTGAAAAAATAGCATTGAAGGACAGTATTGAAAATCAGAACGAAATTAATATCCGTGGGAATAACGAACTGATTTTAGTCGTGGAAGATGAAAGCGCTGTTCGAGCGATGATGATTGCAGTTTTAAAAAGACAAGGATATCAAACCATTGAGGCGGCCAGTGCCGCACAGGCACTTGTTATTTGGTCCCATCAGAAGAGTGAAATTCGTCTTGTCCTCACGGATATTATGATGCCAGGAGGAATGAGTGGATGTGAAATGGCGAAGCGAATGATCGCTCACGATCCACATACGAATGTGATCTTTTGTAGTGGGTATAGCCCTCGTCTTGTTTCAGGAGATACTGTACTCAATGCTGGGGTCAATTTTATTCAAAAACCGTTTTCGCCCAATGAACTTGTTCGCATTGTTCGGAATTCTTTGAATTAATCTAACTCTTCTTGTTGAAATAGACGATTTTGTGAGCGTCTTTCCCGAAAAAACTCTTGAAGAATCATTTTACTCTCTTCCGCTCTTACTCCAGGAGTGATTTCACAGCGGTGATTAAGGCCCGGAAGCGATAGTAAATTAAGAGCGCCGCCACAAGCCCCTGCCTTTTCGTCAGAGACTCCAAAAACAATACGTTTAAGTCGGCAGTGAACAATCGCTCCTGCACACATTGGGCATGGCTCTTTGGTGACGTAGAGGACCGCTTCATTTAATCGCCAATCGCCGATGGAGGATTGAGCTTGAGTTAAAGCAAGCATCTCAGCGTGTGCCGTCGCATCCTTGAGGGTTTCGACCTGATTATAGGCACGTCCAATGGCCGTTCCTTCATGCACAATAATGGCACCAACAGGGACCTCTCCGAGTTGGGAGGCCTTTCTTGCGAGTCTCATCGCTTCACTCATCCAGTGTTCATCGGATTGATGATCGATCATTTCATTCCTTTTTTGACCCATTTTTTCCCTCCAAATCCGGATTTTGATTCGCGCTTAGGAAGATCCTGTGGAACGATAATTTTCCATTGAATTTGAGGGTAGTATTTTTTGAGTTCACTGAGAAAAAGAGGAGATATTTCTACTCCATATTGATTCTTTGCCTCTAATTCGGTATAGTTTCCGTTCTCGTGAAGCATTTTAAGTCGGAGTCTTGTGGCTCCCGGAAAGTTTTGAATCCATTCATGTAGGGCCTGTAATTTCCCTGAATTCCACTGCGAAAGAGGAAGGTTGATTGAGATGGCTTGATATAATCGTGTCCGAGCGGTTTCAATGGATAGCATTTCTCGAGAACGGAGGCTGAGAATTTCATCTCGATTACTAATGGTTCCATAAACCGTCACGATATCCCCGGGTTGAAAGGGCTTCTCCCATTGTTCGTATTCGCGGGTGAAGGAAAGGATTTCAAAACTTCCAGTTTGATCTTCGAGCTGACAGCGAGCCCAAGGCTTATTGTCTTTATTCATACGGACTTCGACTTTTGTAATAATTCCTGAAAATCGATAGTCCTTATCCGCATCTGCTGTGGTCAATTGGGAAATGGTTTTCATTTGAAGACCTGAAATTTCATTCAGATAGTCTTCTAAAGGATGTCCACTGAGATAAATTCCGATGAGCTCTTTTTCATAAGCAAGTTTTTCTCGTGTAGACCATTCAGGAAGTGGGGGAGTTGTACTATTTTTTATTGGTGTCGCTCCCGGCTTTTCATCAAGAAAATCAAGCAATGAGCCTTGTCCCATCTCTTTATCCTTTGCATCCCGTGTGGCTGAGGCAAGGGCTTGGTCGATTTCTGTAAAAAGCTGAGCTCGCGTCGATCCAAAATGATCACAAGCCCCTGATTTAATTAAACTTTCTAAAGTCTTTTTATTGATACTACGAGCCTCAACACGGGAACAAATATCACTTAAAGAGGAGTAGGGAGCCCCTTCTTTTCGGGCCTTCACTATTTGATGGACCGCATTTTCACCTGCATTTTTAATTGCAGCGAGACCAAATCGGATGAGTTGAGGCCCTGTTGAGAAATGGGGTTCACTCTCATTCACATCCGGAGGCGCAATGGTGATTCCAAGTGTTTTAGATTCTTCAATAAATTGAGCGACCTTATCGAGATTATTTAGATCATTCGACATTAAAGAGGCCATCATGTGCACTGTATAATTGGCTTTTAGATAAGCGGTAATATAAGCGAGATATCCATAGCAGGCAGCATGAGCTTTGTTGAATCCGTAACCGGCAAATTTATCGAGGATATCAAAAATCTCACTCGCACGATTGGATGAAATTTGATGAAGTTTATGAGCTCCGGCAATAAATTGAGCTCGTTGTTTATCCATCTCGGCGGGATCTTTTTTTCCCATCGCACGTCTTAACACATCCGCCGCCCCCAGCGTATATCCGGCTAAAATTTGAGCCGCTTGCATTACCTGTTCTTGGTAAATAATAACACCGTAAGTTTCTTCTAATATTTGTTGAAGAAGTTCATGCGGATACTCGACGGCGGTTGTTCCCGCCTTGCGTTCCGCATACAGGGGAATAAACTCCATTGGACCCGGTCTGTAGAGGGCCACCAAAGCGATGAGATCTTCAATTCTTTCAGGTTTAATTAGACGACAGGCATTGACCATTCCCCCGGATTCTAACTGGAAGACCCCCATCGTTCTTCCCGCTTGTAGCATGTCATAGGTCTTCTTGTCATCGACCGGAATTTGATCCATCGTTAAGACCTCACCGGTCTCCTTTTTAATTCGATCAAAGGCTTCTTGAATCACGGTTAATGTTTTTAACCCCAAAAAGTCCATTTTCAACATGCCGACTTTTCCAAGCCAATCCATGGAGTACTGAGTGATGACATTTCCCTCATCATCGCGAGTGAGGGGGATGTAGGTCACTAACGGTTTATCCGAAATAACAACCCCCGCTGCATGGACACCGACTTGTCGAGTTAAACCTTCTAAGGGGAGGGCAAAATCAATAATCTGACGGGTTAAATCCTCATTTTCGTATGCGGCCTTTAGTTCAGGGACAATATTAATCCCTCCAATGGCCTTTCCTTGTTTATCGAACTCAGGATTTAAGGTGAAAGTAAGATCTTTAGGAATCATTTTCGAGAGGCGATCCCCATCTGAATAACTGGCGCCTAAAACTCGGGCGACATCACGAACCACCATTTTAGCACCGAGTGTTCCGTAGGTAATAATCTGAGAGACCGCATTATGTCCGTACTTTTCACGAACATATTGAATGACCTCCGGACGACGATTATAACAAAAATCAACATCAATATCGGGAGGGGAAATACGCTCAGGATTCAGAAATCGTTCAAAAAAAAGACCATAGCGAAGCGGGTCAAGATCGGTAATCGAAAGTACGTAGGAAATAATACTCCCTGCGGCACTTCCTCGACCTGGGCCGACGGGGATACCGTGGGTTTTCGCATAGTGGATGAAATCCCAAGTAATGAGAAAGTAACTGGTAAAACCTGTCTTCTCAAGAATACCGAGTTCATATTGTAGCCGCTCTTGAAGTTTGAGATCCGTCTTAGCTCGATCTCCGTACCGACTTTCAAGGCCTTTTTCGCAAAGGTCACGGAGATAGGAGACGGTGCTATGTCCCTCTGGGGGGAGATATTCAGGGAATTTGTTGACACCAAGTTCAATTTTAAGATCACATTTTTCTGCGATCTCAATTGTGTTTTGAATGGCGGCAGGAATCTCTTCAAAGAGCGCATTCATCTCCTCCGCTGTTTTGAAGTAAAATTCATTACAGGGATAGCGCATCCTTTTTTCATCACTGACTTGCGCTCCTGTGCCAATGCAAAGAAGGACATCATGGGCCTCACTGTGACTTCGTTCGAGATAATGGACATCGTTGGCGGCAACGAGGGGGAGTGAGAATTTTTTGGCGTAATCTTTGAGGGCTCGATTGACAATCATCTGATCAGCAAGACCGTGGTTATGCATTTCAAGATAGAAATCACCGGGATCAAAAATTTGCTTAAAATCATCAATCGACTTTTCTGCTTCCGCAAGTGAACCCCTTAAGATTGCTTGATTAATTTCACTTTTTAAACAGGCACTAGTTCCGATTAATCCTTTGGCGTAACGAGCGAGAATTTCTTTATCGATACGCGGCTTATCATAAAAACCTTCAAGGTGAGCGGCGGTTACGAGTTTAATCAAATTGTAATAGCCAATCTCATCTTTGGCGAGGAGGAGGAAATGAGTTGAGGTCTCTTTCGCAGCAGATCCTTTTTTCTCAGTCATTTTTCCAGGGGCAAGATAGACTTCACAACCAATGATCGGTTTGACCCCTTGATCCTTACAGTTTTTATAAAATTCGATCGCCCCAAAAAGATTCCCATGATCAGTAATCGCCAGAGCCGACATTCCTAATGTCTTTGCTTTTTTGGCGAGATCTTTTGTTCGACAGGCACCATCCAAGAGACTGAATTCAGAATGGACGTGAAGATGGACGAAATGACTCATAGATCTATTGGGGCTCGATTAGAGATCGATTAAGCCTTCGTCATTTCTTTAACAAGAAGTAACCCCTCTTGAACGACTTCTACTTTAAAAAAGAATTTCTGCCCCTTTTGAACATTGACGCTGTTGAGTTCAGAGGGAATAAGAAGGGGAATGATCTCTTTTCCAGTACTGGTTTCGACCTCGACCGAGAAAAGTCGTCCTTTAGCTGGAGCCCATGCGAGCGAGTTTTGAATGACCGCTTCAATTTTATAGCTATTGCCTCGAAGACTATTGGCATTTTCGAGATAAAGTGCGATATCAATCGATTGAATCGTTCGAAAGGGCTCATTACTTTTTCGGAAAATAAAAAAACCTCCAATTCCTAAGCCAATAACGACTAAAAAGAGGATCAAAAGAACAATTGGATTTTGTTGTGCGCTTGCTCGACGTGCCATTCGGATATTGAAGGGAGAGCTCAGATTGAGGTCAACCCTTAAAAGCATTTTTTAAATCTCCTTTTAACTTCCACTACTGTCCAAAACAAAAAAACCTTAAATACATTGTCTCGCGCAACGACGCCACGACGCAACGTTAAATCCCTACTCCCCCCCTCGTTCTGACCACGGCTCTTTCGAGCCTCCTCCCTATTTTTAAAAAGTTCTCGAAAACGAGCTT
>CAMCYL010000002.1 GCA_945883905.1 Akkermansia muciniphila
TTACGCTCTTGGAGTCAGAACATCCCCCCCTTCATACAAAAACAATCCGAGAGTTTTCTGTAGAGAGGATCGTGAGCTCTTTCCAAGGAGAGGTGAAACCGATCCCCTCCAGAGAAGCTCGATCGTTTTTTGAAAATCCTTTTTTCAAAAAAACGGGAGAGATTCTCGGGAGGCGGTAGCCGACGAAGGAGGCGCCGAAAGGAATGAGCTCACGATCCTCTCCCTCTCTGACGTGGCGGCGGCTTGTCTCGCCGTCTTGTCCGCCGTAGCCTTTGCGAAGGTGGAAGTGCTTGGACGAAGGAGGATGCGGCGTGGCGCGAGAACTGCTTTAGAATTTCCATCCCCCTCTTCGATTTTCCCTCTCAAATCCAAAGTTGTTTTGGACGGTAGTGAGACAAATCGAGCAAATCTCACAAGTTCCCTCCCTCCTTGAGTGATCCCACAAACCAAAGATAATCGCGATAATACTCCAGATAAACACTCTCTCCATAAAGCGTGCGAGCATTTTTCAATACCCCTTCCGCCTCCCCTTTTTTTCCCGCACCCTCCAATACAGCGGCTTTCGCAAAATAATAAACCGGAGTCTTATCATTAAACCCATCAAATGTCGCCGCCACTCGTTCTGCCTCTCCTCGCTCCTTATTCTTTAAAAAAGCATACACTTTTCTTAACAAAGCGTCCGACCTATTTCCCTCTTGATAGGCGGCCTTTTCATAAAATTCCAATGCTTTACTAGGTCTGCCTGTAAACACTAAAACATCTCCCCAAGGAATCCAAATAATCTCTAAATCAGGTTCTTTTTGAATCCATGGAGTTAATATTTTCTCTGCCTCCCCATAGTTCTTTTGCGCCAAAGCAATCTTTGCTAACAGAACAAAGGGATGAGGATCCTCTGCCTTTAATTTTCCAGCCTCTAAAGCGGAGGTCCGGGCAACTACAAAATCGCCACTTTTGTAGGCGACCAACGCATTTTGATAATAAAAGGTAAAATCCTTACTCTCCGCTCCCCAAACAAGACTCAAAAACAAGGTGAGTAGAGCAAACAATCTCATATAAAACTTCCATCTCTCATCTCTAAAACAATATCCGATGCTTTTGCAATCGCCGGATTATGCGTCACCACTAAAATCGTAATATTTCGATCATGCGCCAAACGTTTTAAAAGTTCAAAAACCTTATCCGAATTCGCACTATCCAAATTTCCCGTCGGTTCATCCGCCAGAATAATCTCCGGTTGATTCGCCAAAGCCCGCGCAATCGCAACCCGTTGTTGCTCTCCTCCCGAAAGATGATTCGCTCGACGCTCTGCTTTATGTCCAATCCCCACCGCCTCCAATAACTCCAAGGCTCTTCCCTTCATCTCAGTATCAGAAAGTTTACCCAATCGAATCATCGGCAACATGACATTTTCTGCTGCGGTAAATTCTTTTAATAAAAAGTGGAACTGAAAAATAAATCCTAGATGCTCATTCCGAATCAGAGTCGCTTCATTCTCCGATAAATGAGCCGACTGTTTTTCACCAATATAAATCTCCCCTGAATCCGGTTGATCAAGGAGTCCTAAAAGATAAAGAAGAGTCGATTTCCCACATCCAGAGGGTCCGACTATCGAATAAACCTTTCCCTTGGTTAGTTCAAGTGAAACATCTTTGAGTGCTTGAACCCGATTTTCCTCTTCTCCGAGGAATTTCACCAGATTTCGGCAGCTCAGACTAATATCGCTCATGAAACCATTAAGACTTAATTTCTTTGCGGGATTTAATCACCTCATCGATGATTCCAAAATCCTTAGCCTCTTGTGCCGTCATATAGTAATCGCGATCAGTCGCCAGCTCCACATCCGCCACAGGCTTCCCACAATGAAAAGCCAAAATCTCGTTCAACCGTTGTTTGGTTTTTAGAATCTCCTCCGCCTGAATCATAATATCCGAGGCCTGTCCACGAGCTCCCCCAAGCGGCTGATGAATCATCACTTTCGCATTCGGAAGACAATAACGCTTTCCCTTGGTTCCTGCCGATAAAAGAACCGCTCCCATACTCGCTGCCTGACCAATGCAATACGTCGAAACATCACAGGTCATGAATTGCATTGCATCATAAATAGCAAGACCCGCGGATACATAACCTCCGGGAGATTGAATATAGACACTGACATCCTTCTTAGGATCCTCCATCTGAAGAAACAAAAGTTGAGCGACAACGACATTCGCTACATTATCATCGATCGAAGAACCGATAAAAACAATTCGATCCTTGAGTAATCGAGTAAAAATATCAGAACGCCGCTCCCCCTTTGGAGTTTGCTCATCGACGTAAGGAACATAAATATTATTTTCTGTCATCATATATAATCCTCGATCAATCATCCTCAATCCTACCTCCTATCTCCCTCAACTCTCATCCTCACTCTCCCCCACTAAGAGAGTCTCTTTTTTAAAAGACCTCTCAGGGGAAAAGACTTTAAAGGATCAAACCAACTTCGCCTCTTTCCTCAAAAAGTCGAGGACTTTGCGAGTCAAGATTTGACGACGAACCGAATAATAAACTTGAGGGTCAGAAATTCGTTTGGCGACCTTCTCAATCGGCATTCGATAAGCCTGCGCCATACGACTGACTTCAGCCATCATATCTTGTTCCTCAATTTTAATCGATTCCTTCTCTGCAATATTTTGGACAATAAAGGAGAGCTTCACCCGTTCTTTCGCTGTTTTAGTGGCGTTATCGTAAATCTCCTGCTTCTTCTCCTCCATCACGTTTTGAGCAATCCCCCGTGTTTGGTTTTCAGAAACGATCTGATAGACCACATCTTGAGTCTCATCATTCACCCATGACTCCGGAAGATCAAAGGTCACTGCATCGAGTAACTTCTTCACAATCTCATTGGTCTGAGATCCTTCGATCCGTTGTTGCTCCTGTTGCTCAAGGGTCTTCTGAACAGTCCCACGAAGCTTCACGGCACTTTCTTGCCCAAGTTCCACCGCAAGTTCATCGGTCATTTCAGGAATCTGTTGAGCCTTTAATTCATGTAACTCAACTTGGTAGACTCCTTTTTTACCAGCCAAAGTTTCAATTCGAAAATCAGAAGCAAAATCGATTGTGATCGTTTTTTTATCACCGACATTCATTCCAATTAATTGATCCGTGAACCCCGGAAGAAACTCTGCACTACTCACGCGCATCCAAAACTTTTCCGCTCCTCCCAACATTTTTTCCGTTGGAGCGATCTCCTTGATCGATTGCCCCTCAATCGTTCCCTCAAAGGTAATAATTGCAAAGTCTTCCGCTTGAACCGGACGTCCGACAATCGTTTCAAAAGTCGATCGCATGACGACAAGTGATTTCACCGCATTATTCAATTGCTCCTCAGTGATCGCAATCGACTCCTCCTTAATTTCAATTCCTTTATATTGTGGAAGTGAAAATTCAGGAGCAAGATCGATCGTCGTTGTAAAGCTCATCGTCAAGCCCCGTTGATAACGGACATCTTCAAATTGAGGAGAGCTCACCACTTTGAGCTTCTTCTCTTCAACCGCATCATAATAAGCTTTCGGGAGCAATTTCTTGCGAGTCTCCTCATCGATATCTTTCGAGAAACGCTTGAGCACCATCGGCTTAGGAGCCTTTCCAGCGCGGAAGCCGGGAATTTGGGCGAACTTTAGAAATTCAGCAGAAACCTCATCAAACATCGCGTTCACACGATCCGAGGGTACCTCAATTTTGAGGCGTTTACGACAGGAGGATAAATCTTCAATAGTCACGTTCATAAGGGCGAAGAGACTAACGCTCCATGGAGTAGGGTCAAGCTTTGCCGTTAATTCTTTAAAAATATCCTTGGTTCCCCGCTTTTGACCGTTATAACTCCCCCCTTCATGAGTCGCATCGATCAAACCTTTATCCAATTAAAAGCCAAAGGACGTAAAGCCTTT
The DNA here is from genome assembly GCA_945883905.1 of Akkermansia muciniphila. Classification (GTDB taxonomy): domain Bacteria; phylum Verrucomicrobiota; class Verrucomicrobiia; order Methylacidiphilales; family CAMAQI01; genus CAMAQI01. The sequence continues at coordinate 3,927 of CAMCYL010000002.1, forward strand.
GTCGCTTATATTACGGCAGGGGATCCCTCCCCCGAAAAAACCCCCGAATTGGTTTTTGCACTGGAGAAAGCCGGTGTCGATATCGTCGAGCTCGGAATCCCTTTTTCCGATCCCCTCGCCGATGGCATCGTCAATCAAATGGCCGCCCAACGAGCACTCGATGCAGGGACAACGGTACCTAAGATTCTAGAGATGATCCGAGTCATCCGAAAAAGCTCCTCGATACCCTTAGTCCTTTTCACTTATCTCAATCCAATTTACGCGTATGGACTCGAAAAGTTTTACAACGATGCCGCCAAATCTGGAGCGGATGGCGTTCTCATTCTCGATCTCCCCCCAGAAGAGGCGGTGATTTCTCAGGCTCAATCCCCCGAAGGCTTTCGTCATATCTGGCTCATCTCCCCCACAACCCCTCCCGATCGAGTCAAATCACTTTGCAAACTCTCCTCTGGATTTATTTACTATGTCTCTCGTGAAGGAGTCACGGGAATGCAAAAAACCGTCTCCACCTCAATCCCAGAACAGATCCGTCGAATTCAATCCCATACCCAGGTCCCTATTTGCGTTGGATTTGGAGTCTCTGATCCCACTCAAGCCCAACAGGTCGCTCAAATGGGAGATGGAGTCGTCATTGGCAGTGCCATCGTAAAAAAAATTGAGGAATGGAACCATTTAAACGATCTTCCTCTAAAACTAGAGTCCTTTGTTACTCCTTTTGCCACCTCTATCCATTCAAATCCCACAACCCAAATCTAATATGAGCACTCCTACCCTAAAACAAAAAAATCGACGACTTCTTTTTATTCTCTGCGCTTTTGCCTTGTCAATATTTGCGATTGTGTTGAAATTCATCATTGTTAAATAAGGAGAACTGATATGGAAGCGACGATGCACTTAGATGAAGCGGTGACCTATAAACGGGCATCAAAATTTGCAATGATCATTTTTTTGGCCTCAGAGTTTATGCTCTTTGCCGCCCTCTTTGCTACCTATATCATCTCTCGCCGTGGAGGATCCCTTTGGCTCGACGCCGAATCCGCTCACGTACTCACCTCACTCATTCCAACCGTTATCATTAACTCCTTTATTCTGATTGGATCGAGCTTTACTTACCACTTTGCTGAAAATGCCGTTCTCAAAGGAAAAAGCCCTGTTCCTTGGTTGTTCGTCACTCTGTGTATGGGGGCTTACTTCCTCGTGGGACAAGTTTTTGAATGGTCTCACCTCAAACATGAAGGATTCTGGTTTAATAGCCCCAATCTATTTTGTACCAACTTCTTCACCACCACCGGATTCCACGGATTCCACGTTTTTGTAGGTCTCCTCCTGATTCTCTACGTCATGATCAAGGGGCTCTTAGGTCACTACACCAAGGATAACCATATCTCTCTTCAAAACATTGGCTACTACTGGCATTTCGTCGATGCGATCTGGATCGTTGTCTTTGCTCTCTTCTACGGAGAGCATCTCCTCACCTGGATCAAATAGTTTTCAGATTAAGATCTCAGTCGCTTTTCAATTCGCATCACCTCTCCAAGGCTCCACGCTTGAAAAGGGCATCCTCTCGCTAAATGAGGTTCCTCACCATCTGCAATTTCAGGAAAGTGTTTCTGATCCAACGAATCTAATCGCTTAATAAACGGTTCAAAAAACCGTTTTTTGATCGCCTCCTTTACCTCTGCGGTCTCCCCATAAACTCTCAACCACGCCTCAATGAACGGTCCTATCCACCAAGCCCAAACCGTTCCTTGATGATAGGCTCCATCCCGCTCGATCACTCCCCCTTGATAGTAACCCCAGTAATGTAAATCCTCTGGAGAAAGACTTCTTAAACCTGCCGAGGTCCATAACTGTTGCTCAACCACTTTCAAAACCGTTTTTGCCTGATCTAAATTCAACAATCTCCTCGATAGTCCTCCAATCGCTAAAAGCATATTCGGTCGAATCGAGGCATCAAAAGATCCGGAAATATGGTCAACATCAACAACATCATTTAACCCACTCCCGTTCCAAAACCGTTTTTCAAAACTCTTTTCCGCTTTTTTCAATATCACGTCAAAAGATCTCTCCCAACGCATACCCACCTCAAGAGCATGAATCCATAGCGCTTGAATTTCCACCGGCTTTCCAATCCGTGGGGTCACCACCCAATCCCCCACCTTTGCATCCATCCAAGTCAGTTGAACCCCTGGCTCTCCACAAGCAATTAAACCGTCATCATCCATCTGGATTCGATGACGAGTTCCCTTCTGATATCCCTTTAAAATATCAAGACAAACATGGCGTAATTTTTTGAGCTCTTCACTTTTCAGACTCTTCTCCCATTTCTGTAAAAACTCTCCGACGACAACAACGTACCAAAGCGAAGCATCGACCGAATTATATTCAGGAGCACTTCCTCCATCCGGAAAACGATTCGGAATCATCCCGTGATCCACATACTTCGACCACTCTAACAAAATCGAAAGGGACTCCTCTCGTCGATCTTGAGCAATCAACATCCCACGCATCGAAATAAAAGTATCCCGACCCCAATCTCCAAACCAGGGATACCCCGCCATGATCGTCAACCCCTCCCCCCGTTTCACTAAAAAATCATCAACCGATTTCTCATAACCGATCTTCGGTTTTTTCGCTCTCACTAAATGATTTTCACCCTCTAAACCAAACTCCAAATAGGCCTGGGTCATCCACCCCATATCCCACTGAAACACCCCAGGAACATGAAGATCCTCCTCAAAATCCAACCCCCTTGCCTTTTCCTCGTTATATTGAAATTTCCGATACCATGAAGGATCTCGAAGAAAGAGACCATCCGAGCGCATCTCATACGCAGGACGATCGGCATAGGGCTGCATCCTCCACACCTGTAATAACTCCGTGAGCTCCAAATTTCGCACCACATTCTCATGATGTAATGCGTGAAAATCTCGTCCAGAAATCAACGGCATCACCCAAAAGGTCCAATCCTTTTTTCGCTCAGAAAAAATCCAATCGAGACGAACGCCACTTTTTCCTCGCTCCATTTCTATCGAAAAAGTGACCTCAATCTCCTCAAAAATACGATAGCTCCACTTCGGAAAAGGCTGTGTCTCAAATGAAATCAATTGAACATTTTCCGTCGGAACAGAATAATCAAAAGAATAATTCTGCGGAATGAAACGCGCACGACGCCCATCCGAACTCATCATTCCAACCTCTAATCCATTTAAAATTAAAAATCGCTCGGTGGGTGACCCTAACGCATGAGTCCAAAGAGAGTGATATCGCCTCGTCCTAATCCCCCCCACTGTTCCCATCGCAAATCCCCCCAATCCATCCGTAACAAGCCACTCCCGAAGATCATAGGCGCTCATATAAAAATACTGCCTCCGCCCTTATAAAAATGCACGCCAATAATCATTGAGGGCCATCACGGCGACGATATCACAAAAAAAAACGCGCTGTATTATATTATACAGCGCATTTTTTAAATTCTATTTTCTCCTATTAAAAACAGGAAAAAACCGATCACAAAATAAACCTCAACTTTGAGTCAAATAGGAAACTTTAACAACCATTTCCGATCCAAACTCAACCCTTGGATTTTGGGATTAAGCGACCTCTTCTAAGATCACAGGCTTCGATGAAGGCGATTGATCCTCTGGTTTATCTCTCGAAACGAGAGGCTCACCGACAGGTTCACCTAACTCAATAAGTCGAATCTTATTGTTCGTCTTAAATCCAGTACCCGCAGGGATCAAATGACCCATGATGATATTTTCTTTAAAGCCCTTAAGATTATCCACTTTTCCAAGGGTTGCAGCATCGGTCAAAATACGCGTCGTATCTTGGAAAGAGGCGGCAGAGATAAAGCTCTCTGTTTCCAACGAAGCTTTTGTAATTCCCAACAATACAGGAGTTGCTTCAGCCGGTTTCCCACCCTTTTCTTCGATTTGACGATTTTCCTCTTGGAAGGCCAAACGATCCACTTGATCGCCCCAGAGGAAGGAGGTATCTCCAGGCTCTGTGATCTTCACCTTACGCAACATCTGACGAATAATAATTTCAATATGCTTATCATTAATTTCAACACCTTGGAGACGATAAACTTCTTGAACTTCATTGACCAAGTACTCTTGGAGTTCTTGAGGTCCGCAAACCTCGAGAATTTCATGAGGAATGACAGGTCCTTCAGTCAACTGTTGTCCCTTACGAACAAAGTCACCTTTATAAACGATCAAGTGTTTGGAGAGAGGAATCAAATGCTCCTCTTCAACCCCAGTCTCAACATCTTTAACGATCAAACGCTTTTTACCGCGTGCAATCCCCGCAATATCAATCACACCATCGATCTTCGCAATCTCTGCCGCATCTTTAGGCTTACGCGCCTCAAAGAGTTCCGCAACACGAGGAAGACCCCCGGTAATATCCTTTGTCTTTGAAATCTTACGAGGCGTTTTCGCCAAACGAACACCGGCTTGCACCTTCTGCCCTGACTTCACTTCAATGTGAGCGCCAGCAGGAATACTATAAGAAGCAATCACTTCTTTCGCCTCGTCACGAATGACGATCTGCGGATGTAAATCTTCTTTGTGCTCAATGATAATCGTTCCAACTTGTTTAGTGTCAGCATCGAGCTCACGTTTCATCGTGACCCCTTCAATAATATCATGAAACTCAATGAGTCCTGCTTTTTCTGTCAAAATAGGAACATTATACGGATCCCATTGAACGAAGACGCTTCCCTTCTTGACCCGTTCTCCTTCTGCGACTGAAATCACAGAACCGATCACAACCGTATAGCGTTCAAGCTCACGTCCTTGATCATCATGGAGACTCACCGCACCGTTCTTATTTAAAACGATGTAGTTTCCTTCAATCGATTTTACGACACGAAGATCGGTAAACTGAATCTTACCATCATTTTTGGCTTTGATCATCGGTTGTTTGAAAACCTGAGATGCCGTTCCTCCAATGTGGAAGGTACGCATCGTCAATTGAGTTCCCGGTTCACCAATCGATTGTGCCGCAATAACTCCGACGGCCTCTCCACATTTAACCATCCGGTTTGCCGCGAGATTTTGTCCGTAACAACGTCCACAAATTCCACCACGAGTCTCACAAGTTAATACTGAGCGAAGTTTAACTCGCTCTGTTCCAATGCGAACGATTTCTAATGAGGTCTTCTCATCAATCAATCCACCGGCTGCCACTAATAATTTTTTGCCAACAGGATCATGAATATCATCACAAGAAACACGACCGACAAGACGATCGTTCAATTTAACAACCTCTTCATCTCCTTCGTAAATCGATTTAACCCAAATACCATTGACGGTACCGCAATCCTCTTCGATCACGATGACATCTTGAGAGACGTCATGAAGTTTACGTGTCATATAACCGGAATCCGCAGTCTTTAATGCAGTATCCGCTAATCCCTTACGGGCTCCGTGACTACTAATGAAATATTCAAGAACGGTTAATCCTTCGCGGAAATTTGAGATAATCGGACGTTCGATAATATCTCCGGAAGGTTTCGCCATTAATCCACGCATCCCCGCCAACTGACGCATCTGTTGACGATTTCCGCGGGCTCCAGAATCCACCATGAGGTAAAGAGGATTAAACTCCTCTTTTCCTTGATTGTATTCGAGAGTGCGATACATCACGCTTGAAATTTCATCGGTTGCTTGAGTCCAGATATCAACGATCTTATTATAACGTTCACCATCCGTGATCGCACCTGAACGATATTGTTTTTCAACAACGGTAATCGAATTGTAAGCCTTCGTGACAACGCTCCCCTTTTCTTGAGGAATAATCATGTCATCGATACCAATCGAAACACCGGCTTTCGTGGCTTCCGCAAATCCAAATTCTTTGAGACGATCGAGAGCGACAACCGTGGCTTCGTGTCCAGAAACTTGATAAGTACGAAGAATAATATCTCCGATCTGCTTCTTGCTCGCCACTTTGTTATAAAAACCGATCTCTTTTGGCCAAATTTGACTAAAAATGACGCGACCTGGAGTCGTCTCAATCATCTTCTTCTCTTTATCACCAAAGATCGTTACTTTTCCAAAGTCTGGATTCTTCAAAAGGATCCAGTCATGAGTTTTTACGCCCCCTTCAGCATGAGCAAAAAGCACCTCATCGACATCGCTAAAGAGTTGACGACGTGTTTTCTTTTCCTCCTCTTGACTTCCCAACTTACGAGGGGATTGAGTGAGGTAATAACTTCCCAATGTAATATCTTGGCTCGGGGTCGTGACAGGACGTCCACTCGAAGGGGAGAAGATATTCAAAGGAGCAAACATCAAAAGACGTGCTTCGAGTTGTGCCTCAACCGAGAGAGGAACGTGAACCGCCATTTGATCTCCGTCGAAATCCGCATTATAAGCAGTACAAACGAGAGGATGAATTCGGATCGCTTCGCCTTCAATCAACTTCGGCTCAAATGCCTGAATTGAAAGACGATGTAAAGTCGGTGCACGATTCAACATCACAGGGTGACCTTTCGTCACATCTTCAAGAATATCCCAAACAGCACTTTCTTGACGCTCAATCATCTTCTTCGCACTTCGAACGGTATGAACATAACCGAGCTCTTTTAAACGACGAATAATGAACGGCTCAAACAAAACAAGTGCCATCTTCTTTGGTAAACCACATTGGTTCAATTTCAAATCAGGACCAATGACGATCACAGAACGACCCGAATAATCGACCCGTTTACCGAGAAGATTCATTCGGAAACGACCGGTCTTTCCTTTGAGCATATCTGAGAGGGACTTCAAAGGACGATTTCCAGCCCCCGTCACGGCACGACCATGACGTCCGTTATCCATCAACGCATCTACCGATTCTTGAAGCATCCGTTTTTCGTTACGGATAATCACTTCAGGAGTCTTGAGTTGGAGGAGATTACGAAGACGGTTATTCCGGTTAATAACGCGACGATAAAGATCATTCAAATCGGAAGTCGCAAAACGCCCCCCCTCTAAAGGAACCAACGGACGTAAGTCCGGAGGAATCACAGGAAGAACTGTTAAAATCATCCATTCAGGACGAGTTTTCGATTGTAAAAATCCTTGAGCTAGCTTTAGGCGTTTCGCCACTTTTTTACGAGTCTGCTTACTTTTCGTCGTATCGAGCTGAACGGCTAAGTCTTGAACCAAAGTATCCAAATCAATTTTACCCAAAACTTCACGAATCGCTTCTGCCCCCATCTTCGCTTGGAAGGAATCCATTCCGTATTGCTCTTGCGCTTCACGAAGTTGGCTCTCACTTAAAAGCTGTTTGAATTGAAGCGGTGTCTTTCCTTGATCGATAACGAGATAATCCTCGTAATAAATCACACGCTCGAGCTCACGAGCAGTCATATCCATCATCAAACCGATACGACTTGGCATACATTTGTAGAACCAAATATGGGTCACTGGAACCGCAAGTTCAATGTGCCCCATACGCTCACGACGGACACGAGCTAAGGTCACTTCAACGCCGCAACGATCACAAATAACCCCTTTATACTTAATCCGTTTGTACTTCCCGCAAGCACACTCCCAATCTTTGGTTGGTCCATAGATCCGTTCGCAGAATAGTCCCCCTTTTTCAGGCTTAAAAGTACGATAGTTGATCGTCTCAGGATTCTTCACCTCTCCCTTACTCCAAGAGCGGATATTATCAGGGGCGGCGACGGTAATTCCAACTTGGTCAAAACCAACGGAACGTTCCAAACCTAAAACTTCACGGACATTCGATTCACGATTCAATGTGGTGCTCATAGCGATACCTCGTTTTGTGATATTTCTTTTCGTTGACGACTGAATTAAGCGACTTCTTGCTCCAAGATGATCCGTTGATCGGGAACATCAGGAACATCTGCAGGCGCAGGTAATGTTTCACCAGTATCAACGATCGGACCAGGGGCTCTGCCCCCAACCTTCACATCTAGACACAAGCTCTGCATTTCTTTAATCAAGACGTTGAATGATTCAGGGGTTCCTGCCTCAAGAGTGTTATCTCCCTTAACAATACTCTCGTAAATTCGAGTACGTCCAGAGACGTCATCCGATTTAACAGTGAGAAGTTCTTGTAAGGTATAAGCGGCCCCATAAGCCTCCATCGCCCATACTTCCATTTCTCCGAAACGTTGACCTCCGTATTGCGCTTTACCGCCCAACGGTTGTTGTGTGACGAGAGAGTAAGGCCCAACCGCACGAGCATGGATCTTATCGGCAACTAAGTGACCTAATTTCAACATGTAGATGACACCGACCACCACTCGTTGATCAAAACGCTCCCCTGAACGTCCATCATAGAGATAGGTCTTTCCATCTTCATCATATCCCGCCTCTTTCAAATAAGCACGGATTTGAGGTTCTTTGATACTATCAAACACAGGAGTCGCAATCTTAAAGCCTAAAGATCGTGCCGCGATTCCTAAGTGAGTCTCTAAAACCTGTCCGACGTTCATTCGTGAAGGCACTCCAAGCGGATTCAATACGATATCCACTGGCGTTCCATCAGGTAAATAAGGCATGTCCTCTTCAGGAACAATCTTAGCGACAACTCCCTTATTTCCGTGACGTCCAGCCATTTTATCCCCGACGCTCAGCTTACGCTTGCTCGCAACATAGACCTTCACTTGTTTCACGATACCAGGCTCAAAATCCTCTCCGGCCTCAATTCGATCGGACTCCGACTCACGCTCATTTTTGAGCTGCTCGAATCGATTCTCAAAGTTTCCAATGATCTCACGAATCTTAATACGAATAGGACTTGGATCGATTTCAATATGATTATAGCAATTCGCCATCTTACGAAGAAGAGTCTTCGTGATCTTACGATTCGCAGGAATAATGATTTCTCCGGTCTCCGCATTGACAACGTCGAGAGGAATCTTCTCATTCAAGAGAATATTGGAAAGAGCTTGTGTCAACTCTTCGCTCAAGGCGTTTTCTTTAGCCGAGTACTTCGTTTCAATATCTTTTAATTGACGCTTTGCTTCAGTCGGAGAAAGCTTCAGGCGATTTGCCTTTACATTTCCTGCCGCCACTTTGACGTCCATCACAATTCCTGTGACTCCTGAGGGAACGGTGAGGGATGAATCCTTCACATCCGCCGCTTTTTCTCCGAAGATCGCACGAAGGAGGCGTTCTTCAGGGGCAAGCTCCGTTTCACTCTTTGGAGTAATCTTACCCACAAGAATATCCCCAGGTCTAACCTCTGCACCAATACGAACAACCCCATCCGGTCCGAGGTTCTTCAGAGCCTCATCACCGACGTTCGGAATATCACGAGTAATCTCCTCAGGGCCTAGTTTCGTATCACGAGCTGTAATTTCAAATTCTTCAATATGGATACTTGTATAGACGTCATCTTTAACAATCCGTTCCGAGATCAGAATCGCATCTTCAAAGTTATATCCGTTCCAAGGCATGAAGGCGACCAAGACATTACGTCCAAGTGCCAACTCACCCGCTTGCGTACAAGGACCATCCGCCAATACTTGTCCTTTAGCGATCTTCTGACCCTTTTTGACAATCGGTTTTTGGTTGTAGCAGGTTCCCACGTTTGAACGGAGAAATTTACGAAGGGTGTAAACATAAACCCCCTCTTCAGGCGCATGCTTCAGTTTTTTCTTGCTTTCAGGCATCTCACCATCCGCTGTCACAATAATTTGTGAAGCCGTCACTGAAGCCACTTTACCCGCTCCCTCTGAAACAACGACTGCCAAGGAGTCACGAGCGACCTTCGCCTCCATTCCCGTACCAACGACCGGAGAATCGGTGACAACCAAGGGAACCCCTTGGCGTTGCATATTCGATCCCATCAAAGCACGATTCGCATCATCATGTTCCAAGAAAGGAATCAAGCTAGCAGAAACCGAGATCAGCTGTTTCGGTGAAACTTCTTTGTAGTTAACCTCTTCAGGTTCCACTTCAATGAACTCTCCTTTTGAACGCACGACTACTTTATCAGCAGTGAAGTTCATCTTGGCATCAAACTTAGAATCCGCTTGAGCAACAATAAAATTCTCTTCTTGATCGGCGGTAAGATAATCGATCTTATCCGTGATTTTTCCATCTTGGCATTTTGCGTAAGGAGTTTCGATAAAACCGAACTCATTGATACGGGCATAACAAGACATTGAAGAGATCAAACCGATGTTTGGACCTTCCGGTGTTTCAATCGGACAGATACGACCATAATGTGAAGGATGGACGTCACGAACTTCAAATCCAGCACGTTCACGAGAGAGACCCCCAGGTCCAAGAGCCGAGAGACGCCGTTTGTGCGTCATCTCAGAAAGCGGATTCGTTTGATCCATCAACTGTGAAAGTTGGCTACGACCGAAGAAGTCACGAATGACAGCCGAAAGTGCCTTCGGGTTAATCAATTTTTGAGGAGTCATTCCCTCGGTGTTCACGTCAAATAACGTCATCCGCTCTTTCACTAAACGTTCCGTACGGGAAAGCCCAGTACGACATTGATTTGCCAGTAATTCACCAACCGCACGTACACGACGACTCCCTAAGTGATCGATATCATCCGTGCTGCCTTGACCTTTATGAAGCCCAATAATGTGCTTCGTCGCTGCGACCACATCTTCATTCATCAAAGTGCGATTTTCATAATCAACACCAAGACCCAATTTTTGATTGATCTTATAACGACCGACACGACTTAAATCATAACGCTTGTTGTCAAAGAAAAGACGTTTGAGCAAAAGCTTTGCATTCGCCACGGTTGGTGGATCTCCAGGGCGTAAACGACGATAGATATCTTTCAACGCATCATCTTGATCTTTCGTTGCATCTTTCTTCAAACATTTAACAATCGAATCATCTTCGCGAATATCAACCACTTGAACGGTCTTAATTCCGAGTTCCATCAATTGACGAATAACCGCTTTGGTCATCGGCTCATAAGCACGAGCAAGTACCGTGTCTTGACTTTCAGGATCACGAATTTCTTTTACCAAAACTTTAGCTCCAACGAGCTCTTCATCCAAATCCGCCTTCAGTTTTAAATCTTCGATCGGCATGAACAATTTAATAATCTCTTCATCTGTGCTATATCCAAGCGCACGAAGGAAGGTGGTCACTAAGAATTTACGACGACGTTTACGACGATCTAAATGAACGTAAAGTAAGTCGGTCGTATCATAAGAAACTTCAAGCCATGAACCACGATCCGGAATAATACGATAAGAGTAAAGTGTTTTTCCATTGGTATGAATTGAAGACTCAAAACAGATCCCAGGAGAACGATGTAACTGACTGACCACCACACGTTCAGCTCCATTAATAATAAAGCTTCCGCCGAGAGTCATCATCGGAAGTTCACCCATGTAAACGCGCTCTTCCTTCGTACTGGAATCATCACGAAGTTTAAAGGTCACATAAAGTGGAGCGGCATAAGTGACTCCCTCACGAAGAGCCTCCCAACAATCCATCTTCGGCTCACCAATTTCAAATTGATGGAACTCGAGCTTGATTTTTCCATCATAGCTTTCGATCGGAAAGGTCTCTTGAAAAACAGATTGCAGCCCTTCGCCTTTACGCTTATTGGCCGCGATTCCTTTTTGCAGAAAATCGGCATAAGAGCGGATTTGGGATTCAATGAGATTTGGCATTTCAATCGATTCTTGAATATGCCCAAAGTTACGTCGTTCAGTGAAGTTCATCATAGTCATCTCGTGTTAGGTTCGGCTGCAGGATGGATCGGAAAACAAGGAAAGGAGAGCTCCCTCCATCCGAGAGAGCTCCCCTTTGAAAATCAAAGGTTTATTTGATTTCGACTTTGGCGCCAGCGGCTTCGATCTTTTTCTTGATCTCTTCTGCTTCTTCCTTCGTCACACCTTCTTTGATCGCTTTAGGAGCCGATTCAACTAAGGTTTTGGCTTCAGCTAAACCGAGGCCAGCCACTGCGGCACGAACTTCTTTGATGACGCTAATTTTAGTAGCGCCGGCATCAATTAAGATGACATCGAAAGAGGTTTTTGCTTCAGCCACTGGAGCTGCGGCTCCACCACCCGCTGCGGCAACAGCCACAGGTGCAGCGGCAGTAACGCCCCATTTTTCTTCAAGTTGTTTAACGAGGTCTGCCGCTTCGATAACGGTCAAGGCACTCAATTGATCAATGATTTTTGATAAGTCTGACATAGTATTTTTTTTATTTTATTCTGATATTCCTAGAGTCCAGCACCCGCCAGACAATTAACCTTGAAGGGCTTCAAGGCTAGGGAAATCAGGGGATTTGCCCTTAAGAGTAAGGAATCAAGCTTTCGCTCTTTTCCTACTCTAAATTGTTTTGATTTAAGCGACCTCAGCGACTTTAGTCGCCTCTTCGTCCTTTTCGAGTTTCGCCTTGATCACACGAGCCAATTGTGAGGCAGGTGCTTGCAAGACAGCCAAGATCTTTCCGAGGAGAACTTCGCGGGAAGGAAGATCGGCCAACTCAAGAACTTGTTCCTTGGAGATGACATTACGATCTAAAATTCCGATGCGAATTTCCGGCTTTTTAAACTCATTTTGAAAAGTCTTCAAAATTCGACAAGCCGCAACCACATCCTTTTCTCCAATCACAACAGCCGATTGACCATTCAGATGAGACTCTAAATCCGGAAGATTTTCGTTTTGAAGCGCCTTGCGAAGCAAAGTGTTTTTGACAACACGGCATTCGGATTGAACCCCATAAAGACGGTGACGCAATTCAGTAAACTCGGAGACTTTAAGGCCCGCGTAATTTACAAGGATCACAAAAGGGGAGTGATTCACCTTTTGTTGAACATCTGCAATAATCGATACTTTTTCTACACGCATGGTTTTATCTCCAGTTTAGCTCTTCAAGAAAGCACTCACGTCGAGACGGATGCTCGGTGAAAAGGTTGAAGAGAGAGCACAGTTATGAATAAAGCGACCTTTCGCTGTATTCGGACGTGAACGAACAACGGCATCAATAACCGCTTTTCCGTTCGCTAAGATGTCATCCGTTGCAAATGAAAACTTGCCCAAGATGACATGTAAATTCGCAGATTTATCCATCTTGAACTCAACACGACCGGCTTTACATTCCTTGACGGCCTTTGCGGTATCATCGGTCACTGTTCCGATTTTCGGATTCGGCATCAAACCACGAGGTCCGAGAACCTTCCCCAACTTACGAACTTCTGACATCGCATCCGGTGTCGCAACGCAAACATCGAAATCTTGAAATCCATCGGTCACTTGTTTGATCAAATCTTCGAATCCGACAAATTCAGCCCCAGCGGCCTTTGCAGCATCCGCAGCAGCTCCTTTTGCGAAAACGAGGACACGAACATTCTTTCCAGTCCCCTTCGGTAAAGAAACGGTTCCACGAACCATTTGATCACTTTGCTTCGGATCAACCCCAAGTTTAAATGCGAGATCAACCGTTTGATCGGCCTTTGTTGCCGCAATTTGTTTCAAAACCTTGACGGCCTCGACCAATGTATAAGCACGATTGCTGTCGATCAATTTGACCGCTGCCTGATAGCGCTTGCTCCGTTTTTGAGCCATAGTTACTTCTCCATGTGGTTCAAACGATCCGAAGATCTCCCACGTTTGTGTTGTTATTATTCAGCAATTTCAATACCCATGTTACGAGCAGTTCCAGCAATAATGCGAAACGCTGCTTCATCGGTCTTTGCTGTTAAATCTTTACGTTTAATCTTAACGATATCCATGACTTGCTTCTTAGAAATCTTCGCAACCTTCACTGTGTTTGATTTCGCAGATCCACTGGCAACATTTGCTACTTTTTTGAGCAATACTGAAGCGGGAGGGGATTTCGTAATAAATGAAAATGATTTGTCTTTATAGACCGTAATGACCACAGGAAGGATATTTCCTGAATCCTTTTGAGTCGCAGCGTTGAACTCTTTGCAGAACGCCATGATGTTCACACCTTGCTGACCCAACGCAGGTCCTACGGGAGGGGCGGGATTCGCCTGTCCTGCGGGGATCTGCAACTTAATTTGTCCAACGATTTCTTTTGCCATATTTTTTCCTTAGGACGTAATTACGTCGCTTTTTCAACTTGCCAGAATTCGAGTTCCACGGGTGTGAAACGACCAAAGATACTAACCGAAACTTTTAATTTTCCGCGCTCCGCGTCAATCTCATCGATAACACCTTCGGAACTTTGGAACGGACCGTCACCGACTTTGACTTTATCGCCAATATTAAACGCAATGCGAGGAACGACACGCTCTTCACGATCGCGCATCTGCCAGAGCATTGCTTCGATCTCATGCGGACGCATTGGAGAAGGACGGTCACCATCAGCAAAACCGATCACTCCGTGAGTCTCTTGAATAAAATACCATGAACGTCCAACAAATTTTTTATCGACGTCATGAAGAAACATCTTCACAAAAACATATCCAGGATAAAGCTTCCGTTCTGTCTCCACTTTCTTTCCGCGTTTCACTTCAGAAACACGCTCGACAGGAACAATCACTTCAAAAATCAAATCGGATATCTCTTCCGTCTTGATCCGCTTTTCCATGCTCTCTTTAACTCGCTTTTCCAAACCAGAAAGAACGTGAAGGGCATACCATTGCGGCTCCAATCCCTCGAGATTGTTGCTATCTGCATCCGCTGTTTGATCAACTATTTCGCTCATCGGTTTCCTTTAATGAAGACGGGTCACTAACCCAATTACTTTCAACAAAATAAAATCTGAAAATGTCACAATCGCTGAAAGTAAAATCGTCGAAACAATGACGACAACGGTGGAATCAAATAATTCACGGTATTTTGCAAATCCGGTTTTATTTTCGTCCCAAGGCCACGAGCACTTTTTCAGCTCTGCAGCGACCTCACTGATAAATTTCTGAATCGATTTTCCGGATTTAAACCACACGAATGCAGTCAATAATACCGAAAATACAACCCAAAATGTACCCCACCAACTTCCCCCGATTTTTAATGCTTCCATGATCTTTTATGACTCCAGGGCAGGAGGGACTCGAACCCCCAACTTACGGTTTTGGAGACCGTCGCTCTACCAATTGAACTACTGCCCTTTATAAAATACTCTGTCTTTTTTTGGAGACAGCAAAGCTCCCCAAGGTTTTATCCTTGGAGAGCGTTTAAATTTTGCCGATTATTGGATGATTTCGACAACACGACCTGCGCCGACTGTCTTACCACCTTCACGAATCGCAAAGCGCATTGCTTTTTCCATCGCGATTGGGGAGAGTAATTCGACTTCACATTCGATATTGTCACCAGGCATCACCATTTCAACACCCTCTTTAAGAGTCACTGAACCAGTCACGTCCGTTGTACGGAAATAAAACTGAGGGCGATATCCTTTGAAGAATGGAGTATGTCGACCTCCCTCTTCTTTGCTCAAGACGTAAATTTGTGCTTTGAACTTGGTATGCGGTTTGATCGATCCAACCTTAGAAATCACTTGACCACGTTCGATATCCTCTTTCTTCACACCACGAAGCAAGAGACCGACGTTGTCTCCAGCCTCTGCGCTATCGAGAAGCTTACGGAACATTTCGATATCCGTACAAGTCGTTTTAACTGTCGGACGAAGTCCAACGATTTCAACTTCTTCCATTTTCTTAAGGACACCACGCTCAACACGACCAGTACAAACAGTTCCACGACCTTCAATATTGAAAACGTCTTCAACCGACATCAAGAAAGGCTGATCTTTTGGACGCTCAGGAAGAGGAATATAGGTATCCACTGCCTCCATCAAATTCAAAATCTCTTTTTCGTAAGTCGCATCGCCTTCAAGTGCCTTGAGTGCGCTTCCCTTTACGATCGGAATCGTGTCACCAGGAAATTCATATTGGGTGAGGAGCTCACGAACTTCGAGCTCTACGAGATCAAGAAGCTCTTTGTCATCGACCATATCCACCTTGTTCATGAAAACAACGAGAGAAGGTACACCGACTTGACGAGCTAATAGAATATGCTCGCGAGTTTGAGGCATTGGACCGTCTGCTGCGCTAACAACAAGAATCGCTCCATCCATTTGAGCGGCACCCGTGATCATGTTTTTCACATAATCCGCGTGACCGGGACAATCCACGTGTGCGTAGTGACGAGCAGCGGTTTCATACTCAACGTGAGTCGTGTTAATCGTGATTCCACGCTCTTTTTCTTCTGGAGCGTTATCAATTTGATCGTAACCGCGAGCTTGAGCTAATCCTGATTTTGCCAAGACGCTTGTGATCGCCGCTGTTAAAGTTGTTTTTCCATGATCAACGTGACCGATGGTTCCCACGTTTACGTGAGGTTTATTCCGACTAAATGCTTCCTTGGCCATACTACTCCTTAAAGTGCAATTGTTTTACAACTGTTATTACGTTCGTTTCAGGTTGCATTCTCCTCCTCGGAGTCCGCATTCTACCTGCCAGCGAGACAGCCCACGATCGGGATTGAACCGACGACCTCGTCCTTACCAAGGACGTGCTCTACCAACTGAGCTACGTGGGCAATTAAGCCCCGCGCTTTCGCGCATGACGCGGACTGTATATCATCTTTTCCCTCGGTATTTAAGCTCCGAAAAAAGACAATAAAACCCTAGAACCTCTCTTTTTTTATCAAGAGCGGTTCCAAAGTCATGGTAGAGCGGGAGATAGAATCAGTTTTTTAGGTCTCGTCAACCCAAATTTAAAAATATTTAGATATATTTTTCCAAACTTGGCATAAAATTATCTAAGAATTAATCCTTAAATTATTTTTTGATATTTTTACTAGAATTTCAGTAAAAAGAAGATGTTCTGCTTTTTGAATCCGTGCATGAAGTGATTCTGCCGAGTCTCCTTTTTCAACAGGAACCCGCATTTGTCCTAGGATCTCCCCTTCATCCACCCCCTCATTAACCTCGTGAACAGTACAGCCGGCCTCACTCACCCCCGCCAGAAGAGCCTGCTTCCATGCCTCTAATCCTTTGAAAGCAGGAAGAAGTGAAGGATGAATATTCAAAATCCGATGAGGATAGGCCTCTAAAAGCGGTTTCTTAACGACTCTCATATAGCCCGCCAAAATAACCCACTCGACCTCATAACTTTTTAAAAGTCGAACAAGCTCCAGTTCTATCTCAGGCTCAAGCTTTGTTTTAAATTGGCTAGGAGGTAATGCCCGCGCTGGAATCCCATAAGCTTTCGCCCTCTCTAAAATACCGGCAGTTGCATGGTCACTGATAACGACTTTAATCTCAGCCTCAAGTTCCCCTCTCAAGATCGAATCTTGAATCGCCACAAAATTGCTCCCCTTTCCAGAGCCGAGCACACCGAGTTTAAGTTTTGTCATTCAATGGATCCTTATGTCGATTTCCCTGACTAATAAAGAAAATTCTTTCCGAGGAGAGGTGAAGCCGATCCCCTCCAGAGAAACTCGATCGTTTTTTGAAAATCCTTTTTTCAAAGAAACGGGAGAGATTCTCTGGAGGCAGTAGCCGACAAAGGAGGGGCCGAAAGGAATGAGATCACGATCCTCTCCCTCTCTGACGTTGCGTCGTAGCGGCGTTTCGTGAGAACTGTTTTAGAATTTCCGTGACGAGAGATTGTCGGTTGGCATGATTTACGGGTCATGACGTTAACGGAAAGAAGATGCCTTTGGGCTGCAATTTTAGGAACCCTTCTCCTTCAACTTTTGATGACCGGTTTTTTTTCCTTCGGATCAACGGTTCCTCTGACGATCGATACTCACCTCGGTAATTATCATCAATCTCAATTTCACTTTCCCCCTCAAGGTGATTTTAATACCGACTACTGGCTTGGTCTCCCTCAACTCCCCAATGGACTTCACCCCCTCTCTCTCTTTTCTCATCTCCCCTTTTGGATCTTTGCCACAACCTTTTATCCTCTTTGTGCAAGTGCCTCTGTTTATTTTACCTTTATTCTTTTTCAAGCTTGGGGATTTCGAGTCTTCTCTTCAATTTTTGCAGGAATCCTTTTTGCCTGGCAAGGCAGCTTCCTGAGCAATCTTCTCCCCGCTCACTTTTCTCCCGCCGCATTATTCGCTTTTTTCCCACTCACCTTCTACTGGATCACAAAGGCCCGTCAAAAAAACTCGCTCCTCTCCTGGGGGTGGGCGGGGGTGGGCAGCGGGATGATGATGCTCTTTCTTCCAGATCAAGGATTCTTGGCCAATCTATTAATCGCAATCTATCTCGTTCTTTTCACGACGATCCAATATTTTTCAAAAAATGGAATCGCTTCTCCAGACTCCCCCTTTTCCTTTCGTCAATTCACTTTGGGATTCGTCCTTTGGGCTCTGGTCACTTTTGCAATCGCCCTCCCCGGATTGGAAAATATCGTCCTTCAAAACTTTAAAGGAGTCCAACAGGGAACCTCCGAAAATCCGGATCAAAAATATGACTGGGCCACCCAATGGAGCTTCCCTCCCGAAGAGATTATACAATACATCGTTCCTGGATTTTTAGGATGGCATAATCTCTCCACAGAGGGACCTTATTGGGGACGTATCGGACAGTCTTCCCATTGGAATAGCAAAGACCAAGGAATGAGAAATTACATGCTTGGAATTAATACTTTGGGAACCGTTCCCTTTTTATTAGCGCTCCTTGGACTTCACTTTCTCTTCAGGCGCTCTAAAACTCATCGCTCGCTCCTCGCGAGCGATGAGTTACGACAAACAGTTCTTTTGATGGTTGTGATCGGAACCGTTTTTGCGCTCCTCGGACTCGGAAAATATACTCCCCTTTATCGTTTGTTTTATGAGATTCCCGGAATGGATCATTGGAGAAATCCGTTAAAATTTATTCTTCTTCCCGGAAACTTCTGCCTCCTCCTTCTCGCTGTTTATGGAGCCGAACAAACCTATCGCACGATTGAATCAAAAATCTCTGACCCGCACTCTCTTCAAAGAATAAAATCACTCTCCTTACTCTTAGGCGGATCGCTTCTTTTTTTGATTCCTTTCTATCTCCTTCTCACCATTCTACTCCCAGCAATTCTTCCCCTCTTTCAATATTCTCCTGTCGAATCCGGCCATATTGTAGGAACGATTCTCGGATCGATCCTCGTAACTCTTTTCATGACCGCCTTATGGATTTCTCTATTTCTCCTTCTTGAAAAAAACAGTCGAGTCCGTCATTTTCCGATTTTAAATCCATGGATTTCACGTCTTCGAGATCTCTCCTTTCGAGAGAAAAACCTTGAATGCACTTGGTTTGTCAGTCTGATTCTCCTCGTCCTGCTTCAGCTCATTTGGATCCACCAACACTATCTCTTTTCACGTCCCCTTAAAAATCTCTCTCAATCCTCTGATCTCATTCGATATCTCACTTTAGAGAAAGAACCGGTTCGGGTGAAGTTTTTCTCCCGAGACTCTTTTCTTGATGAACACTTAAATATTCGATTTCCACTCAACAACATCGCCTCAGCCGATATCCCTGCCGCCTCCCGCACCCCGCTCGATTATCAGCTTTTCTTCGAAAAGATGTCCCCCTTTCCACTTCGTCTCTCTGAACTTTGTGCGGTTCAATATGTTCTCGGTCAAAGCTCTGCATGGGCTCAATATAGTCAAGATCCACAATTTAAAACAGGACTCGGTAAAACCGTTTTCTTTGCTCCAGGTCAAACGGAAGAGAACCTCCTCGTCCAACTCCCTGATCCGAATGGATCTCTTTACGCCGTCACAACTCTCAAAAATGCCCTTTCACGAATCTCGATCATCCCAAACAGTGAAAGGTTTCCTTCCGAAGAATCTCTTTTCGTTCGAATGCAAGATCCGCTTTGGAATCCCAAAACATCGATTCTACTCCTCGACAACCCTTCTTCGATAATTCCCTCTGATCCCCCCACTTCTGCTCCGCTTTCTTCGACCCTTAAAATTCAAATTTATAATACACAAAAAATTCACTGCACTGTCGAGACCTCAACCCCCTCTTTCCTGTTAATTGCAGATCGATTTGATCCTTATTGGAAGGCCCAGATCAATGGAAAAAAGATCGAAATTCTTCGAGCAAACTTTATTCAACGAGCGATTGCGCTACCGGCGGGAAAATCAGAGATTATTCTGGACTACTCTCCACCCACTTTTTCAATCTATCTTCAACTTTTCACACTGTTGAGCTTGACGCTTGTAACCGTTCGAGTAACTCGTTTCGCTCACTCATGCGACTCAACACCTCACAACAAGCTGTAGCCCAATCTCACGATCCCCGAGTCCTTGTTCTCGCAGGAGCGGGAACAGGAAAGACCGCCACCAGCGTCCATTGGGTCTCCAATCTTATTCGCGGAGGAGCAAAGCGACATCAATTCTTAATGATCACCTTCACCCGAAAAGGGGCCTCCGAAATGGGCAAGCGAATCGAAAAGTTGATTCAAGACACCCCCAAGAGCTCTCTCCAAGACTCGATCACGATTGGGACTTATCATGCCGTAGCGGGCATTCTCCTTCGTAAAGAGGCCCTTGGCTTTGGACTTCCTCATAAAACCTTTACAACGATCGATGAGTCAGAGGCGAACTCAATCTGGAAATCGGCCCTGAAACAAATTGGGCTTACCTCCAAATCAACGCTTTATGTCCCCGATCGATTAAACGCGCTCTACTCCTACTCCCGAAATACCTGTAAAAATCCCGCGGAGGTTTTTGAACCCATCTTTAAAGGTCATACCAAAAAAATGACTAAAGCCGTTCAACTTTACGAAGAGCTCAAACGAGCCGCGAATGTCGTCGATTATGATGATCTCCTTGTTCTCTGGGTCAAACGAATGATCAACGATCCCGCTTATGCGCTTCAACTTCGCGAACGATGGAAATATGTTCTCGTCGATGAAATGCAAGATAATAACCGTCTCAATGAAGCGGTGCTCGATGCCCTAAATCCCTCCTTTTTAATGGCCGTCGGAGATGCCAATCAATCGATCTACGGCTTTCGGGGTTCAGATGTTCGAATTATTTCTGAATTCGGCGCCAAAAATAAAGAGACTAAAATTCTAAAACTCGAAAATAACTACCGGAGTGGACAACGTATCCTTGATCTCGCCAATATTATTGTCTCTAAAACAGAGTGCCCCTTAATTCTCACCAGTAATCAAGAATCCCCTGGAAGAATTGAATACACCTCCTTTACGAATCCTCAGCAAGAAGCGATCGCCATCACGGAATGGATTCAAAAGCAAGTCGAAGCCGGAAAGCACCATTCTCATCTCGCCATCCTCGCTCGCTCTTCAAGACATCTCGATCCGGTTGAAATCGCCCTGATGACGAAGAAAATATTTTTTAAAAAATATGGAGGTCAATCGCTTGCCGACTCTGCGGAGGTTAAAGACTTCATTAGTTTTCTTCGTGTGGCCCACAATCCGCTCGATAAAATTGCTCTCTTACGTGCCCTCATGCTTTTCCCTGGTATTGGAGAGGGAACGGCCGCAAAAACCATTGAAGCGCATGTCGGTGAAAAGTTTAACAGTGAGGAGTGGCCTGTAAGCGCCAAAGAACTTATCGAATGGGTCACTGAAATTCAAAAGATTAAAAAAATCGGGGAGCAAGGTCAATACCTCTACGACAAAATACGACCCCTCATTCTTTCCAATTATCCCAAAGATTGTGAAAAAAGAAATAATACGATTCACAATTTGGTCGAAGCGATGAAAAGCACGCCAGAGACTCCCTTAGCTGAATTTTTGGATGGATTTGTTTTAAGTCGATCCAGCGATGATTTTCATCCCGATGATGCCGTCGTTCTTTCGACGGTTCATTCTGCAAAAGGACTTGAATGGGAGGGGGTCTGGATCGTCGGCTGTGGATCCACACAAATCCCTCACCCTAGAACCCTTAATGATAAAGTCGGTCAAGAGGAGGAACGACGACTCTTCTACGTCGCCGTCACCCGAGCAAAGCAACATCTTGTGATCTCCTATCCTGGGGTAACCGATCGCAAACAAAATCAAGGACCCTCTCCCTTCATCCCAGAGAATAGTCCTTGGCGCTTTGCTTAAGCCCAGTTCTGCATTGCGAATGTGTTATCGACTCCTTTTCTCTCTTCATTCTGGGTCCTAAAATTAATCGTGCAGTTCCCGTTTAATATTTCGATATCCAGATGGAGAGCGTTTCGTTTTAGACCTAAATACTCTTGAAAAATAGAGAGGGTTTTCATATCCCGCCTTCTCAGCGACCTCTTTTACTGAAAGAGAGGTATTAGAAAGAAGATCTCGAGCGCGATTGAGTCGCTCCTCTAACATATATTCAAAAGGGGTCATTCCAAAAATCGATTTAAATTGCCGATGAAAATAATTCGGCGCCAAGTGAACTTGTTGAGCGACTCTCTTAAGTGAAGGATTATTGGTTGAATTCAATTGCATGTACTCCAATGCCGGTTTCAATCGTTCATACTCAGGCTGAAATTTTAATATAGTCGATGGATCTAATTTCTCTAAAACTTTAGAAAGAATCAACAACGCCCCTCCTTGAATACGACAAAAAGCAGAAATCGGTCGATCCTCTTTAGGTTGTTGAAACGATCCCGTAAAAGGAGGAAACATACTTTTAATTTCCTGACTGATCTCCCCCATCCACTCCACCTCCTCTCGACGCCAAGAAATGAAAGCAGGAGTAAACGCAAGCAGATGCCGGAGATAAAGGGACTCAGGGTTAAAATGAAGCCAGTATAAATCCATTTGTTTTTGACACAATTGAGATCGAATTTGCGCCCCAGAAAGAAAATAGACATGACCCGCTTTTAGCGGGTAACTCCCCGAATTCATTTGAATCGATCCCTCCCCTCGATCGACTAAATAAAGTTTATAACAGGGATGAACCATCTGATGCGGCCGACTCCAATCCGGCGAACATTGATGATATCCCCCCGATATTAAAGTAATTTTAGAATGATCGATCAATCCAATAAAGTTAAGATCGTGTATGTTTTAGTCAAGATTGTTTATTTATAAATAGTCATTATGGAGTTAAGATCATAGTCAAATAAATTATTATGAATAACGAAATCAACTACACGGATGGTTACGCTGAACGACTCGAAAAATTTTACTCTGGAGCCGTCTATGATGTCTTAAGATCCATGGGGAAACCGGATCAAATTCTTCCTCGAACGATTGCCCCTCTTGATTCCTCTAAACGTTTAGGAGGCCGAATTTTTACCTTTAGCGGTCACTCTGATTTCACCGTGGACCCTCATACCACTTTATTAGAATGGACCAAAATGCTTTCACGAGCCCCCAAGGGGAGTGTTGTTATTTGCCAACCCCACGACGACACCCTGGCACACATGGGAGAGCTTTCAGCGGAGACCTTTGTCTATAAAGGGGTTCGCGGTTATTTATGTGATGGAGGATGTCGAGACACCCCCTTAATTGCCAAAACAGGTCTCCCGGTCTGGTTTCGCTATCATACACCACGCGATGTTGTCGGTCGATGGGTCCCCGATCGATTCGCAGAGCCGATTCTGATTGGAAATGTTCTCATTCGGACCGGAGACTATCTCATGGCAGATCGAGATGGAGCCTTAGTGATCCCACAGGAGATGATCGAAGAGGTCACCACTCGAGTGGAAGAGGTTTTAAAAACAGAAAATAAAGTGCGAACCGCAATATTAAAGGGAACAGATCCCGTCGAGGCCTATCTCCAATATCGAAAATTTTAATCGAATGAATACAATCAATCTCTCATCTCAGTAAAATAGAAAAATAGCCTACAACTTAAATTCCTGCTGAATCTTAAGATTATGCTCTCCAATTTTAGGAGAGCCTTGGGGAGATTTTAAAATGACTCCATCCACACGAATAGGACAACGCGTCGTCGATATCGAGACTCCATTTTCACGATGAATCGTCTGAATAAAATCGAGCGATTTAAATCCCTCATGTTCTAATAGCTTTTCCCAACTCATCACCTCTGCACACCAAATATCCGCAGGATCCAAAATCGCAAGCCAGTATGCGGTCGTTTCTAATTTCAAATGCTCCACTAAAACAGATTTAATTTCATCACGATGCGTGAACCACGTTTTACAATCCGTATATTTCTCTAAAGCAGAACAATTCAAAAGCCGCCCTAAATGAGGAACCTCTCCCATCGCTAATGATAAGTATCCATCACTTGTTGCATAAACCCCATAGGGAGCGCCTAAATAAGCATGCGCATTATTAACCTCACATCGCTGCGGCCTCTTTCCCCCATCATTTAAATGAGTCGTCAAAACTTCAAATTGAAGATCTAAAATCGACTCCATTAAATTCACCTCGATATACCCCCCTTTTCCCGTTACCGCTCGACGCACTAAACAGGCTAATATTCCTTGAACACAGTGAGCCCCTGTAAATAAATCGGCCACCGCAATCCCCATGGGAGTTGGATTAGAATCCGCATTCCCAGTCAACCAGGTCAATCCCGACAACGATTGGGCCAATAAGTCCTGTCCAGGTTTTGTCACCCACGGCCCCTCTTTTCCGTACCCCGTCACAGAGGCATAAACTAAACGAGGATTCAGCGCCTGAACTTTATCAAAATCAAGACCCAGTTTTTTCATAATTCCAGGCCGAAAATTTTCAATCATCACATCTGCTTTTTCAATCAGCTGCTCAATCTTTTTTCGATCGACAGGATCCTTGAGATTTGCCGAATAACTCTCCTTATTTCGATTAATCGAATGAAATAAGGTGCTGTCGCCGTCAAGCTCAAGATTCGAAATATAAAGACGTCGACAAAGATCTCCCCCATCGGGACGCTCGACCTTAATCACACGTGCCCCAAGATCAGCCAGCCTCATCGCCGCAGACGGTCCTGCCAAAAACTGACTAAAATCAAGAACCATTAATCCCTCTAACGGTCTCATAAAGCCTCTTTCTGTGAACTTTGATAGAGTGACTCTAACTCTTGAATCGTCTCTTTTTCATTTGCTGATCCATACAGAAATTGATTAATCACGGGACCAGCATGTTCTTGAAACTGATCATAACCCGCATAGCGTGGACGCAAAAAGGCTCGATCCAATATCGGTAACGTCCGGTTAAAATAATCAAGACTTAAT
Organism: Akkermansia muciniphila; assembly: GCA_945883905.1. Taxonomy (GTDB): domain Bacteria; phylum Verrucomicrobiota; class Verrucomicrobiia; order Methylacidiphilales; family CAMAQI01; genus CAMAQI01. The sequence continues at coordinate 28,932 of CAMCYL010000002.1, forward strand.
CGATTGTTCTCCTGATCTGTCCACGCCTGACGATGAGCGGGCTGTCCCCCTGCATCAGTAAAAAGTGTCCGCTGAATCTCGGAGCTTGCCGTATAACGACTATAATCAACCGCCTCTTTCAAATGTTTGGTTTTTGCAGAAATCGCAATCCCTGTCCCTCCAATTGTTGTTTTGAAAGGCTTTCCTAAAAAAGTAGGGAGCTCCCCAAATTCGAGCAGATGATCCGCATACCCTCTCTTTGAATAATTTGAATATCCGTACGGAAATAAAGAGTAAATCTTTTTCTTGTTTGCGTGAGAACTCAATAAATTAAGGGACTCAATCGGATTATGACGACGCCCCTCTGGATCTCCTCGTTTAACCAGTTCTTTCATCGAGGATAAGGCCCGAATGGCAACCTCCTCAGAACAAATCAATGAAGTTGAATTAAAAGGAGTCTCACCCCAAACCTGAATAAAACCGTACCAATTCATCAAAGCATTAATATCTTCCATCACAACATCGACAATCCCTTGATCGCACCACTCTAATAACTCCTCCCAACTCTGAGGAAGACTCCCCCCCTTCGCCGATAAAAGATCCGGTCTCCAAGCCCCAACCGGAGTGGCCGCATCAATAGGCAAAGCCCATAACTTATCATTCCATTCATAAGAACGATAAGAGGCTCCTACGGTGTGTTTCGATTGATCCTCAAGATATGCACGATCTAAATAGTCTGAAATCGGATAAAAAACAGAATGCTTTGCCGCATAACCCACATAAGGATGATCAATAACCATTAAATCGTAATCATCCATCAAACGATGAACTGGAAACTCCCCAAAATGCTTGAGAGATCTCTTTTCCCAAATAATTTCAACCTCTGGATGAATTTCCTGATACCGCTGTGCCGTCGCCACAACCGAGAGAAATCCCCGAGTATGGTTCCATGTCATTCCTTTTAGTGTTGTCATAAATTATAAAAATTTTTCTGGAGAAACTCCTCCTTGGAGACTTGATTCATACGCCGCTTCAACACAGGCCATGGTATGAATACAATCCTCTACAGAGGTACAAAGAGATAAATCACTCCCTTCATGGAAGCGCATCATCTGCGACATCGTGCCAATAAAAGCCTCAGGAAACCAACTGCCTTTAAAGGGAACTTCCTGCCATTCATATTCACCCTGAGAATTTTTGACCGCATATTCAAGGCAATCCGGAACACCGTGCGGATAATTCATTAAAAGCCCCATTTTCGCTTTTATCGCCCCCTTGGATCCTTCCCACTTAATATAACTTTCTTGATGCTTAGATCCATAACAATGAAAATGATTCGTCTGAACATTGGCCCTTACCGAGTCCCCATAGTCGAGAATAACTGTTGATCGACTTTCTGGCATTGAAGGAAGTGTCGGATGGCGCAATGTCTTCGCGTAAATTCCCTTTGGGTTTCCTAAAAAAAACCGAATACAATCAATGTGATGAACACTGTGATAAAGAATCTCTAAACGAGCCACATTTTTGAGAAATTCAAAATGATCCCAGGGAGTCTGAACATTGACCCTAATCTCCATATCATAAAGATCCCCAATAATACCCCGATCAATCAAATGCTTTGCCGCAATCACAAAGGGAGCAAAACGAAGTTGAAAGTTGATCGCTGCTTTTAACTTTTTCTGACGACAAATACGAAGAATCTCCTGCGCCTGCTCCATGGTCTCCCCCATCGGCTTCTGAATAAGAACAAGAGCTCCATCAGGAAGTTTTTGAAGATATTCTGGAAAAAAACTAGCCGGTAGGGTTAAATCGAAAACGACCTCTGGGGGAAGATGCGGGAGAGCCTCTTCAATTGTATTATAGACTTGTGTGATCCCAAAACTAACTGCTAATTCCTCTGCTTTTTTTCGATTTCGATTCGTAATTCCGACCACTTTAAATCCCGCCTGACGGTAAGCAGGAAGATGCGCATCTTTAACGATACTCCCCGCACCAATGATCATGATCGGGAGCTTATTCTGAGGTAGTTCAGGCAAATAAGGAATAGTCATATGTTTTATTGAAAAAACATCGTTTTAAATGTAAATTTGTCAAGTCTTAAATGAAAAAAACAGCCTCCTACTCAGTGCCAGCGTTAGAAAAGGGTCTTTTGATCTTAGAGATGATTGCACACTCTTCCGCTCCACTCTCCCTAGCCGACCTTTCACAAAAACTGAAAAAAAGTAGAAACGAGCTTTTTCGAATGCTTAACTGCCTAGAGTCCCAAGGATATCTACACCGCGACTTGACCTCCTCGAAATACTCGCTTTCATTAAAACTTTTCGATCTCACACACATTAATAATCCCATCGAAAAACTTCGCCAAGCTGCACGAGACCCCATGCAAAACCTCGCCCAGGCAATCCGTGAAAGCTGTCACCTCTGCGTCCTGCACCAAGGTCAAATATCGGTTGTTGATCAAGTCGAAAGCCCCGAACGTATTCGAATGACCTGCGCAATTGGAAGTCTTTTTGATCCTCTCAAGACAAGCTCAGGAAAACTTCTCCTTTCACAACTCCCCAAAAACGAGCAAAATGAAATCCTTCAAAAATCTGACTTCTGGACAAATTTAGACTCCCCCACTCGAAAAAATATTTACAATAAAATCCAACAAATTTCTCCAAGCAAAATCTATCATCAAATCAGTGACCTTCATCCAAGCATTGAAGATATCGTTATGACGATTGAGGGAAAATCGACAGGCTTTAAAGCAACCCTAGCTGTTACACGATTAATCGATCGACGCAACGCTTACTCTTCCGAAAAAATCCATATTGCGATTTCAAAAGCCGTTCAACAAATCAGCCAAAACCTAGGACGAAAATCATGACCCCCATCCCTTATTCTCAAATTGAAATAGGAAAAGAGCGTACGACAGGAGGGCGGACGATAACCGAAACGGATATCGTCATGCATGCAGGACAAACAGGGGATTTCTATCCCCATCACATGGACGCAGAATGGTGTAAAACACAAGAGTTCAAACAACGCATTGCCCATGGAACTCTGATTTTTTCGATCGCCATCGGAATGACCGCAGGCGAGATAAATCCTTTAGCGATGTCCTACGGCTACGATAAAATGAGATTCATTCGACCTGTATTCATCGGAGATACCATTCATTGCAAAGTAACGCTTACCGCAAAAAGAGAGCACAAAAAACCAGGATACGGAATTGTGGATGAAACGGTCGAAGTCTTTAACCAAAATAACGAACTCGTCCTTGTCTGCGTCCACCTTCTTTTAGTCAAATTTTAACTCTAAAAAAGAGTTCGAATCCTTTTGAACATTGTCGCTGCCGCGACCAAAGACTGGTGAGAGAGGGATTGACTTCGTCTGGACTATTTTGAGCTTACGCTCTTATTTTTAATCCTTCGGATTGGTACTCGAACTGCAAGTTCGAATCCTTTAAACTATTGTCGCTGCCGCGACCAAAGACTGGTGAGAGAGGGATTGACTTCGTCTGGACTGTTTTGAGCTTACGCTCTTATTTTTAATCCTTCGGATTGGTACTCGAACTGCAAGTTCGAATCCTTTTAAACATTGTCGCTACCGCGACCAAAGACTGGTGAGAGAGGGATTCGAACCCTCGGTACGGTTTAACCCGTACAACGGTTTAGCAAACCGTCGCTTTCGACCACTCAGCCATCTCACCTGAGTAGAAAGGTCACCCTACCGAGTCCGAAGGGGGTTGAAAAGATTTTTTTCCAAGAATGTTGCATTAGTGTCCAGCTAAAACAAAAAAACCTTAAATACATTGTCTCACGCAACGTTAAATCCCTCCTCCCCCCTCATTCTGACTATGGCTCCTCCGAGCCTCCTCCCTATTTTTAAAATGCTCTCGAAAACGAGCTTTCGATCTCTTTTTAAAAATAGGGATCTATCGCTTAAGCTCTTGGGATCAGAACGTCCCCTCCCTTCATACAAAAATAATCTGAGGATTTATTTTGAAGAAATCAATTCCCATTGTTCACTGCTGTGGAGTACTGTCATTTATCTAATTAGGATTCGCCGCCATCATATAATATTTATTTTTACAAAAAACAAATCATGAGGTATTTTCAAAGTAGCAATACCAATGGCTTCTAATGAAAAAAATCTCTTACAGAAAACGAACTCGAACCGAAAACTTGAATTCGTGCAAAGGTTACTCCGAGACAGAACTTCTTCGGTCGTGGCTCCGAAGTCCGAGACGCCTTGGGAGAGAGCCGAACGATCAAGAGTTGAGCAAAGCACGCTCCGCATCATCTCAAATCAAATTGGTTTTCGCTTAAAGTCCTTTCCTTTTTCTGTAGAAGATCAAGGTCAGGAACATCAGATCGAGAAATGATTTCGAAGTATTTTAAATCTAAAAAGTTCACCCCTTTCTCACATGACCCAGAGACTTCTTTTGAAAATAAACGTTACATTATCTGGGATGCTCATGAAAACAATGTTCATATTCTTCCCAATAGAACATTGATGCCTTTTGACGTGAATATTACCGAAAAGTAATTTACCCAAAATTTACTTTTTTTCGTGTAATACTGTCTGTTTCTGACCTTCCTCGTCTTTTACTGTCCTGCGTAAGTGATTGATAGGAAATGATTTAAATATTTAGCAAACCGTCGCTTTCGACCACTCAGCCATCTCACCTGAGTAGAAAGGTCACCCTACCGAGTCCGAAGGGGGTGATGGTTTACTTGTTTACATGAAAGCCACTTTCGAATTTGACGATCAGCTTTATAAAGAGTTGAAACTTGGCTCGATCTTCTTCTGCTTGGAGATTGACGATCGCTCCTTTTTACAATCGGTTTTCCCTCGGCTCTCTCCGTCAGCTGACCATGAGCGTCAACTTAAGAGAAATACAATGATCTCTTAGGAAGGTTAGAAAACAGGAATTTTAAAAAAGAGCAACTTCACTGTTTTTTTCATGTTTTCATAACTTCCTAAGAGAGAGATCGGGATTCGCATGGTTCCCACTGCTTTTTCTAGGTTTAAAAATGTTTTTCTTTCATCTCTAAAACGACCCCTTAACCTTTCCCAATAGGAATAATTAAATGAGCCAACTGATTGTCATCACCGGGGCCTCTGGATTTATCGGCCGTAATGTCGTCGAACTTCTCAACAGAAGAGGTCTCGACCATCTTCTCCTCGTCGATTCTCTCGGCACGGACGACAAATGGAAAAATTTACGAGGTCTCCTCTACGAGGATATTTATCAACCCGATCAGTTCCTCCAAAAGATCGAATCCGGAAAGCTCCCTCCAATTCGATCGATTATCCATCTCGGCGCATGCAGTGCCACGACGGAACGGAATGCCGATTTCCTGTTGGAAAACAACTACCGCTACACCCGCACTCTCGCCGAATGGAGCCTCGCCCACGGCACCCGCTTTGTCTATGCCTCCAGCGGTTCCACCTATGGCAGCGGCGAGCTCGGTTACAGTGATGCGGATCACGTGACGCCGCAGTTAGTGCCACAGCATATGTACGGGTACTCCAAACACATGTTCGATCTCTGGGCGCTCCGACGGGGATTACTCAAACAGATCGTCGGCCTGAAATATTTCAATGTCTATGGTCCCTACGAAGATCACAAAGGCGATATGCGGACACTCGTGAACAAAGCCTACACGCAGATCAAGAGCCGAGGTTATCTCGAACTCTTCAAGTCGGAGCGACCCGACTACAAGGATGGCGAGCAGAAACGTGATTTCGTATATGTGAAAGACGTGGCGAAGGTGACGGTCCACTTCGCGCTCGACTCTCAAGTGGGGGGATTGTTCAACTGCGGAGCGGGAGAGGCCCGAACTTGGATCGACCTCGCCCAAGCACTCTTTGCCGCGATGGATCTCAAACCGGACATCCGGTTTATCGATCTCCCGGAAAACCTGCGCGGCCAGTACCAATATTTCACCCAGGCGGAGGCCGCGAAATTGAAGACCCTCGGCGGTTATACCGAGCCCTTCACCTCCATCGAAGTGGGTGTCAGTGATTACGTGAAGAGCTATCTCGAAAAAGTGAAATAAGCAGAAAATTAAATTTAAAGCCACTTTCTCGCACGACGTCTTGGGGATGATCACCAACGGACGGGGAGAATTTCAACAACGCACGATTTCCAAACTCCAATTAGGTCATTACTTCCAAGTCATCCTTTCATCCAACCGCACCTATTCCACCGTCACACTCTTCGCAAGATTGCGGGGTTTATCCACATCACGTCCTAAAAGAACCGCGGTGTGGTAAGAGAGTAACTGAAGGGGAACTACTGTCAAAAGGGGCATTAACGGCTCTAAGGTCGCTGGGACGTAAATGACATCATCGGCAAATTTCGCAATCTCCAAATCCCCCTCGGTCGCAATCGCAATGACTTTTCCTTTACGGGCCTTCACCTCTTGAAGATTGCTCATGTTTTTCTCGTACACGGAATCTTTCGGACAGAGAAATACGGTCGGAGTCTCCTCATCGATCAACGCAATCACTCCGTGCTTCAGCTCCGCAGAAGGATAGGCCTCCGCATGAATATAAGAGATCTCCTTCATCTTGAGCGCCCCTTCCATCGCCACCGCTTTTTGATACTGTCGCCCTAAGAAAAGCATACTTCGATAGCTCTTATATTTATCTGCAATCAATTTAATCGAATCACTCATCGCTAAAATCTGCTCGACTTGTGAAGGAATTCTCTCGATCGCTTGAATGATCTCCTTCCCTTGAGAGGCCGACAGAAATCGCATTCTCCCCAAATTCAATGCGAGAAGGGTAAAAATCATCACCTGAGAGGTAAAAGACTTTGTCGCAGCAACTCCAATCTCAGGTCCCGCGTGCATATAGACCCCGCCATCTGACTCCCGTGCAATGGTACTTCCGACTCGATTGCAAATCCCAAGGGCTCTAAAGCCCTTTCGACGTGCCTCTCTCAATGCCGCTAACGTATCTGCCGTCTCTCCGGATTGACTCACAACAAGCACTAAGGTCCGACGATCCATCGGACAATTGCGATAGCGAAACTCGCTGGCAAAATCGGTCTCCACAGGGATCTGTGCCAAAGATTCGATCAAATATTCGCCGACCATTGCCGAATGAAGCGCGGTTCCACAGGCAAATATATTAATCCGATCAATCTCAAGCAACTCTTTGGGAGTCATATTCAACCCCCCAAGCTTGGCCGCATACTCCTCATGATCAAGGCGACCTCGAAACGCGTTTTGAATCGCTTGTGGTTGCTCAAAAATTTCCTTGAGCATGTAATGAGGAAACGCCCCCATCTCTGCTTGTGCATCAGCAAGATCCACTTTTGTCACTTCATAGCCGACATGCGGCTTCGTGAGGGAGGAAATTTGGAATTGGGTCCCCTTCACATTCACAATGTCGTAATCGTTGAGATAAACAACCTTCTGGGTATGGGCTATAATCGCCGATACATCGCTAGTTAAAAAATGTTCACGATCTCCAATCGCTAAAACAAGTGGACTTCCTCGGCGTGCTCCCACGAATTGATCCGGATGATCTTCATGGATCACCGCCACTCCATAAGTGCCATTCACCTCTTTAAGCGCTGCTTTTAATGCATTTTCAAGACGATTCTGATCGGTCGAAGGAATTTGCTGATAGTGCTCTCCCACTAAATGAGCCAACACCTCGGTGTCGGTCTCAGATATAAACTGATGACCCTTCGCCAAAAAACCGGTTTTTAACGAGTGATAGTTTTCAATGACCCCATTATGAACCAAGGCTAATTTTCCAGATTGATCCCGATGGGGATGCGCATTCTCATCACTCGGTCCTCCATGGGTGGCCCAACGAGTATGACTAATTCCCAACTTTCCCGAAAGCGGAGAGGCTTGAAGCGCCTCCTCCAGAAATTGAATACGACCCTTTTTTTTCAAAATCTTCATTCCACGTGGATTAATCACCGCCATCCCCGAAGAGTCGTAGCCCCGATATTCTAACCGGAAAAGCCCCTCCAATAAAATGGGTTGAGCCTCTCGTTCCCCTAAATAAGCAACAATTCCACACATAAAGTCCAGAAGAGTACCAAGAAACCATCACTTGGGTAAAATAAAAAAAACGCCGATTTTTAGTTGCCTTCGGCATGGGCAATGCTTACCTAAGGAGGCTCAGTTGAAAGTTTGGCGATCTCTCCTGCGTGCGGGTGCCCGTAGGAGTCTCAAGGTTCCAGGTCTGATACGGGCATTGTTTAAGTAATAATAAGAGGTCTTATGAATTCTAAATTGTATGTAGGGAACCTTCCGTTCTCTGCTGATGAATCCCAAATTGAATCCGCTTTCGCCGAATTTGGCGCGGTTTCTCAAGTTCAAATCGTCCGTGATCGTGAAACGCAACGCCCTCGTGGATTTGCCTTCGTCACGATGGGTACAGCCGAAGAAGCTCAAGCAGCCATCAGTGGACTGCATGGCAAAGACTTAGGCGGTCGCTCAATCACGGTGAATGAAGCACGTCCGAAAGAAGATCGTCCTCAACGCTCCTTTGACGGTCCTCGCGGGGGCGGCGGTGGATACGGTGGCGGAGAACGTCGTGGCGGTGGTGGCGGATACGGCGGCGGAGAACGTCGTGGCGGCGGTGGCGGACATCGCGATCGTTACTAAAAGACCTCAAACGTCTCTTTATTTTTAATATCATTTAACACCCCTCCTGAGTCAATGCTGAGGAGGGGTTTTTGTGGGGTTAGTTAAGTTTCACCGACCCTGTTTTTATCCCCATAAAAAGTTGAGGGGCTCAACTCCCTTTTTTAGGCTAAAATAAGTCCTTTCCATACTTATTCATCCATTTCTTTTCACGCTCAATTTGCTCCACGGCCCTCTTCGCCATCATCGGCTCGATCCAACGTCGCTCCCATTGAACAAAAATAAAAAAGAGGAATGAGCCAACACTCAAAAGCCAAAAGATCCCCGCAAATAAAGCCGCAAAAAATCGGTCGCAAAAAATCAAATACCCCCACGAGGTCGGATAGGCAATTAACGTCTCTACGAATCCCTCCGCCCCTCTTTTAAAACAAACCTGATCTCCTAAAAAAAGGAGAAAGAAGACGATTATTAAAATAAAAAATAAAAAAAATTTATGAGGATCAGAAACTCCATTCCAGGAGGGATTAGGGACTTGCGGATTGGGGATTTTCATAAATGAATCGGATTAAAATCAAATCGAACCTGACGAACCATAAACGCCCCAAAGCGAGCCGGCAGTCGCAACACCCCCTCTCCAACGCGTAAGCTAACAAAATGATCCGAGGAATATCGCAGGCTCCGTTCATAACTCGTCGAATAAGATCTCGCCCCCCATTTCTTCTGCGAATCCATCCAATGTTCAGTGGCTCCCTGATTCTGATTTAATCTCACTTTAATTTCTGATCCGAGTGCTCGTGATGCGTAATCATTGGTCTTCGGATCATCATTTCTTAAAAAAATCTTGATTCCGCAATTTTGGAGAAGCGTCTCAACCTCCATCTCTGGAATTTTACGCAATAAACTTGGAACTCCCTGCATCGCTAAAATACAACTACAACGATACTCCCTTACTTTATCGAGAAAACTCGCCTCCCCCGTTTGATCTCCTGATGTTGCAATGGTTCCAAATTCATCACATAAATAAATTAGATCTCTCTCTTGATTCACAAGCCGATTTTCCTGAATATCGATTAATCGAGGTCGATTTAAAGTCATCCTAAAAAAGTCGATCTTTAATACTAAAGAGACGAATCGTTGAGCGACTCCATATTGAGCCGAAGGCATATCTAATACAACAAGATCCCCCGCATCGATGACTTTTCTAAAGTTAAAAGTTCCCTCGGGAGCAAACATTCGATTCAAGGGGGCCGTCACAAATGGCATCAATGCATTTGAAACGACCATCGCAATGGAAGCGGAGGTCTTTTCATTTACAGGATTAAAATATTCATTTTTAAAATAATTATAAATCCAATCCGACTCCAAACTCTCCCCCCGTTTTTTTAATAAATCGACATATTGATCTAACAACTTCGTCAGGGTCCCACTCTCCTTTTTCTCAGATAACGACTGTGCGAGCTTCCTCCAAACAAATTGGATCTCCTCAACTTGCTCAAAGAGTAATGTTTTTTTTCTCCTCAAACGCTGCCCCGCCTCTAAAGGAAGCAGACGTAAAGTTCGAGACCAACTCTCTCTCGTTGAATCCAGTTCATTCAAAATCCATTTTCCCCCATGATTGTCAAATCCTTGTGAATGATCCCCTTGCATCTTCCTTATTTTTGTTTGAATCAATAATAACTGCTCCCTGAGATTTCTTGACTCATCCTCTTCGAATTGTACCCCCTCCCACTCTTCTTGAATCTCCTCTAATACCCTCCGTATCGACCGAAAGCTCTCCCGAATCTGACGAAATTGTTCCATCACCTCCATTTCACTGGAATCATTTTGATGCCGATCCAAACAGAGTAAATTTAAATATGGAAAGGAGATCGCAGGAATAGGAACCCCTGCTTTTAAAAGATGATCGTGAAGAATAAAAACGCTCGTCATCCACTTTTGGGAGGCCTGACTCCAAAAAGGATCTCCCCCCTCCTTACCCGAGTTCGCCGCCTTTATTAACTCGTTAATCTTATGGGCTTTTTGCAGAGGGAGCTCATCAGGATCACCAAACGGATCGTAAACAGATTCTGGATGCTCTGGACCAAAATAAACGATCGATTCCTCTCTTTGATAGCGTTGGGCGAGTCTCTGAGTTTTGGGGGTGAAATCCCCTTTTGCCTCAATGACCAATCCCCCGACTTGTGCCCGCTGCCGGATCGATCTCTCTGAATGAAATCCGGCACGAAAAACAAGCCCTTCATAAATCTGAAGAAGAACGGTCGATGTTTTTCCGGAACCTGATCCCCCTGTAATTAATAAATGCTCATTGAAATCTTTCCATGAAAGCTCAAGCGAATCCTCGACACTTCCCCCGTTCTCTTGTTGAAAACGAAACTTAAAACCTCCGACTTTTTCTTGAAAATCCGGGCTCTCGCTCTTTTTTTTGCTTAAATCTTTATTTGCTTTCCGAAGAAATAACCAATCTCTCATTCCCTTTCCTTGGGAGAGAGAGCCGCCAGTCGTCAAGGCTCAATAAAGATACGCTCCACTTCCAAAAACTGCCGATCAATCTCCTCACAAAGTTTCGGAAGAATTTCCACATCAAGCCCTAATTGTGTCCAAGCACTCTCCTCAAAAGGAGGTGGAATATCCTCTCCAGAACTTCCAATCCCCATCGCATGAACTAATAAATTAGCCACATGCACTACCGATAATTCAATGGGACCGGATTGAATTTTCTTAAAATTATGATGCCCTCTCACAATATCAATTAATTTTTGGGGCATTTTCCATTCATTCAAAATCAAAGCCCCGACTTCAGTATGATCGTAGCCCAAATGCTGCCGCTCAACCTCATCCATGGCTCTCCCGCTGGCAATCACCTCTTTTAAAATTGTCTCAAATAAATCAGGAAGATTCATCGCAATCGTTATTTTTCCGATATCATGAACCAATCCCATGATAAAATATTGTTCGATATTTTTTTGATTTCTAAATTGAGCCAGCGAACGTGCGGCAATGCCACAAGCAATATTATGCCTCCAAAAATGATCTAAAAAATGGGGATCAACCTTATTTTTTGGAAAAAGTGGAATTAAAACCGTCCCAAAACAGAGATCTCGAACTTGCTTTAATCCGATCAATCGGACCGATTCACTCAAACTATTGATCTGCTGGGGAAAACCGTAAAAACTACTATTCGCCAAACGAAGCAATCGAACGGTTAAGCTAGGATCCTCTCCTATAATCTCAACAATCGACTCCATATTTGCATCGGGATCATTAACAACTCGTTGAATATGATGATAAACCATCGGCAACGAGGGAAGCGCTCCGGAATTTTTTAAAAGAATTTCAAGATCTTTCATGACTCACGAGTCTTGTCTGTTTTGATTTCGATAAACGCTCAACACAGCATTTAAATAACGATTCGATCATCTTGGATTGAAGATTTAAATTTTTAAAACGATCCTTCACTTTGTCGACCCATTGGGGATCAACCCCCTTCATCGGATCTTCGTTTTTTTCATCCTCTTCCGAAACAACCACATTAATGACTCCAAAAGATTTAAAAACTTCCAATAAACGCGCGTTCACCAGTTGCTCCTTTTTGGCCAATACAATACCCTTGGAGGATTCCACATCCGCCCCAAGCCTTAATCCCAGCTTTAAATCCTTCAGGTTAATTGACTTTAAACTCATTAATATCAATTAGATACCTATATTTTTATTTAAAAAAAGTTAAAAATTATTAAATTTTAAAATAATCTCCTTTCTTCAATTATATTGTTCAGCGTCCAGAAAGTGATTTAATGAAAACATGGCATTAAATCCCCTCGACAACGCCACTCTCTTTATCCCTCAAGAGCCGAACTCGGCAGAAAAACTCGATATTCAAACCCCCATGATTGAAGGGTTGATTATGCGACTGCTCTACACTCGTTCCGTTCTCCAAGGGCACGAAATCGCAACCACGATATGTCTCCCTTTTTTTGGCATTCTCGAACCGATCATTGAAGCCCTCAAAGAACAAAAAATGATCGAGGTGATCAAAGGGGAAAGAAGCTCAATTACTTATACCTACGGGATCACGGACCTTGGTCGAGAACGCGCCGTTCAATATTTTGAACAAACGACTTATATTGGTCCGGCTCCGATCTCACTCGACTCTTATCGAAAAGCGATTCATGAGCAAAGCATTCATCGTATTAGCATCAATGCCGAAAAACTTCTTGAAGCCTTTGAAGGGCTTATTTTTGAATCTGAAATCTTGAATCAAGTCGGACCCGCAGTAAATTCCGGGCGCTCCATATTTCTCTATGGTCCTCCCGGAAATGGAAAAACATCTATTTGCGAACGTATTGTCGCCTCACTCGGTGGCGCAATCTTTATTCCCTTTGCTATTGAGGCTCAAGGCCAAATCATCAAACTTTACGACGAATACAATCATCAAGCCGTTCAAGAAAATGATGATATTCGCTTACAATCCAAATACGATCCCCGCTATAAACTAATTCGACGCCCGATGATTATCGTTGGGGGTGAATTAACCTTAAATACCCTCGACCTCATTTGGAACCCCGATTCACGTTATTACGAAGCCCCCCTTCAACTTAAATCGAATGGAGGTGCCTTTATGATCGACGATTTTGGACGACAAAGAATCGAGCCGAAAGTGCTCCTCAATCGTTGGATCGTTCCCCTTGAAAAAAGAGTCGACTATCTCACCACCCATACTGGAACAAAAATCGATGTCCCGTTTGATGAACTCATCGTTTTTTCAACCAATTTAAATCCGAATGAATTAGTTGATGAAGCTTTTTTAAGACGTATTCGTTATAAAATCGGCATTCATAATCCAACCCCTGAAAATTTTATTAAAATATGGGAGCTCGTGAGCGCCGGGAAAAAAGTCCCCTTTGATCACTCTGTTCCAGAATATTTCATTCAAAAACATATGATCGAAAAAAATCGCCCCCTCCGTGGCTGTATCCCTCGCGATATTATCGACTATATCATTGATGTTTGTCGCTTTAAACAAATTGAGCCGACAATGAGCGCAGAACTCCTTGATGAAGCGGCAGAGGCCTACTTTGTGACCTTTAAAAGCACCGACTACGTCATGGCTAAATAGAGTCTGTCCTAACGGAACATTAGCCACGCTCGCTCTACTCCCCTTTTCCTTCCACAGTCAACTGACGGATCGGGGTTAAAACACCGCCAACTCCGGAACCATTCGGAAGAAGAAATCGGCCTCACTCCGAAAGCTTTTGGAGTTCTGAGATGAGGCAAAATTTGGATTTAACCTAAAATCAATAGGTTAAACTTTGTCGGAAATTTCTCGAAGCCTTGGTCCAGAGTGACAAGTCGAACCCGAGCGACTTCAGCCAGCGTCGCTAGATAGGCATCGGTCCAATCGCTCGGAGAAATATTCCAAGTCCTTGCATGATTTTCCCAGAGACTTTCAAAATGGTCCTGCTCATGAATCCAAAAAACGCCGAGACTTTTCTCCATTTTTCTGAGATAAAGAAAAGCCTCCGCAGTCTTCATCGTTTTTTTTCCCATCACCTTGGAGTTCGTCAGGAGTCGAAGCACTCCAAGCTGAGTAATTCGACAAAAAGCGGGCCTTTCCGGGAAATCCAACACCTTTCTCGCTTTTTCATGTTGTGGATGATCTTCGAGAATGAGGGAGATCCAGACATTCACATCATATAGATCGACCGAAGCGCTCATGATCCCCTTCCATTTCAAGCTTTTTAACGAGTTCTGGTGTGAGTTGACTCAAAAGCACCCCATTTGCCCCAGAGATCGTAGGAAAATCCCTAGCCTTCTGCTTGGACTCAGAAGACACCCTCATGCCGTTCGTCACTAATTGCAAAAACTCCTCTTTCAATGATCTGCGCTGACGAACCGCACGTGATTTGATTTCCTGAAAGAGATCGTCTGGGAGATCAATCGTCGTTCGCATAAACGCATTTTTACACTTTACCATCAAATTTCAAGGAAAATGTGTATGCGTCAAGCTTGTATTTGATGCGCGAGTTGCAAAATTTTGGTTTATAAGAAAAGTCACTCCAATCCCAGCGATCACTCCCCTAAATAAGCTCTTCGAACCTCATCGCTTTCGAGAAGATTCTTTCCTGTATCCGAATGAACAATAGTTCCTGTGACCATGACATATCCGCGATGGGCAATCTTCAATGCCTGACGGGCATTCTGTTCAATCAGTAAAATCGGCACCCCCGAACGATTGATCTTCAAAAGAATCTCAAAAATCTTCTCCACGATTAAAGGCGCTAAACCTAAAGAAGGCTCATCTAACATTAATAACTTCGGCTCACTCATCAACGAACGACCAATCGCCAACATCTGTTGCTCACCCCCACTTAAAGTCCCCCCCAGTTGACTTTTCCTTTCGGCAAGTTTTGGAAAATAATCAAAGATCTGCTCCACTTTTTCCCCCTCTCTTCGAGAGTCTAAAAGATAGGCTCCTATCTTTAAATTCTCCTCTACTGACATCAAAGGAAAAATCCGCCGTGCCTCAGGACACAATACAATCCCTCGAGCCAAAACTCCATCGGGTGTCCCTTCATTCAAATGAGTTCCTTGCCAAATAATTTTCCCTTTTTGAGGACGAATGATCGACATAATCAAGGAAAGAGTCGTCGTCTTTCCCGCTCCATTCCCCCCCAAAAGAGTCACAATTTCACCCGAATAAACCTCTAAACTGACTCCTTTTAAAACCTCCGAAGCCCCATAGCCCCCATGAAGATCTTTCAACTCAAGCAACGGAACACTCATAAGTCCGCTCCTCTTTCTTTTTCTCCCCCTAAATAGGCCTCAATCACCCGAGGATGATTTTGAATCTCCAACGGAGTTCCCACCGCAAGCTCCTCTCCATGATCTAAAACTAAAATTCGATCTGAAATATCCATCACCACCTTCATATGATGCTCAATTAAAATCACCGTAATTCCCAACTTTTTAATTTTTGAAATCAACTCAATCATTCCCGCAATCTCGCTCGGATTCATCCCCGCCCCCGGTTCATCCAATAAAATAACTTGAGGATCGGTTGCTAACGCACGAGCAATCTCCAGTCGTCGCTGATTTCCATAAGATAAATGACCCGCCTTCGTTCTTCCCTCTGCCTCTATCCCCACAAATGACAACCACTTCATCGCCCTCTCTCTAGCTAAATGCTGATAAGTACGATGAGCCACCGTTCGAAATAAGATTCCAAAAAAAGTCGTTTGATGATGATTGCTATCGCCCACTAAAATATTATCTAAAAGACTCAGATGATCAAAAAGCCGTATATTTTGAAAAGTTCGAGCCATTCCTAATCGACAAATCTGATACGGTTTCTGACCCACAATGGACTTTCCTCCTAAAAAAATAGCTCCCTCATCCGGTCGATAAAATCCTGAAAGACAGTTAAACAACGTGGTCTTTCCAGCCCCATTCGGCCCGATGACACTCAAAATTTCCCCCTCAAAAAGTTGAAAAAAAATTCGATCAATCGCCCGCAATCCTCCAAATCCCTTCCCCACATTTTGAACATCTAAAACTAACCTCTTCATACCCGATCCTTTGATCCCAAGAGCCCTTGAGGACGAACCAACATCATCACCACCATAATCATTCCAAAAAGAAGTAAACGATATTCGGAGATCGCCGGAATATAATCACGCAAAATAGTCGGAATATAATAAAGTAAAAAGCTCCCTAACAAGGCTCCAGGAATACTTCCCAAACCTCCTAAAATAACCATCGCAAGAATTAAAACAGAGATCTCAAAAGCACTTGATTCAGGATTCAAAAATCCGGTATGAGCCGTATAAAGCACTCCCGCGACAGCCGCAAAAACAGCACTTAATGAAAAGGCAAATAACTTCATTTTAACCACAGGAATCCCCATCGCCTCAGCGGCAATCTCATTCTCCCGAATCGCGGTCCACGCACGACCCAAAGGAGAGTAGTACAATCGATGTAAAATCATCACGACTAAAAAAACCGCCAATAATACCCATAAATAAACGCTCGATATAACGCCTAATCCCAAGATCTTTCCCACCTTTGAAACGGAGGCGATACTAATTCCAATATCCCCTCCAGTAATTGACGGTAAATTACGAACGAGCTCTCGAAAGGACTCTGCAAAACCCAAAGTCACAATCGCTAAATAATCCCCTCTCAATCTCAAACAAGGAAGTCCCACCATCCATCCCATTGACCCTCCCACTAAACAAGCCACTGGAATTGCCATCCACCAGGTAAAACCGGGAATCCATTGCTGCAAGATTGCAAAAACATATCCCCCTAATGAAAAAAATCCGGCATATCCTAAAACCAAAAGCCCCGTCATCCCGATCGTGATATTTAGTCCCAATGCTAAAATCATATAAATTCCGACCATGATTAAAACATTCAATGTTTTTGGCCCTGCGATCCAAGAAATACTCGCCAATAATAAAAAAAGTGTCATCGAATAATACTTTTTTTTCCGAGCTCTTTTATAGAGACTATAAATCGAACTTAACTTCTTTTGAGTAAAACCGTTTCCCTTTAAAAAAAGCGAGATCAAATAAAGAAGAAACCCTCCTAACAAAATCGGCGTTAACCCTGTAAAAAATAATTTTGCTCGATTGAAATCAATTTTCGCACTCAGGAACCCTGAAAGAGGCTCATAAGAAAGCTTAAGCCAAATAAAGGGATAGGTCATCGCGACGACTAATAAAATAAGTAAAAACGTCGATAGTAAAGGAGCTCGCTTCATACCTTATGCGCCGTCCTCTCCCCCAACAAACCACGGGGCCTCACCAATAACACCACCATCAATATCATAAAGGTCGTGAGATTCTTCCAATCACTCCCAACCCCATAGCTTGTTAAATCCTCTGTAAGCCCAAGAATGAATCCCCCTAAAACCGCCCCCGGAATATTTCCAATCCCCCCCAAAACAGCGGCCGTAAAGGCCTTTAATCCCATTAAATAACCAGAATCAAATCGAGCGATTCCCTGATACATCGAAACCATTGCCCCTGCAATCGCCGCTAATGCCGATCCCACCACAAAAGTCGTCGTAATCGTTTTATTCACCGATATCCCCACCAACTGCGCCATCGTCCGATCCTGCGCAACGGCTCTCATCGCTAAACCTAATTTCGTCCGATGAATCACCCAAAATAAAATCCCCATCACGAGAAATGAAGCCCCTAAAATCAAAAGTTGAAGATAAGAAATCGATAATCCAGCACAAACCTCCCATTGATTCTCTGAAAAAAAACGACTCTGCGCTTGTGGAAAATCAATTTTATCCTTCGTCACACTCAACATAATAAAGTTCTGTAAAACGATCGATAAACCAATCGCACTTGTTAAGGGAGCCATAATATGAGCCCCTCGAAGTCGACGATAAGCAATCCGTTCATTCGAATAACCAAAGGCCGAGGCAATAACAATCGCTAAGGTAACCCCAAGACAAAGCGAAAGAACAATCGAACCCGGAAGTAATGTACTCGCAATTCCGATTCCAAAAACAGTCGCAAACATTCCTATCATAAAAACTTCACCATGAGCAAAATTAATCATCCCTAAAATCCCATAAACCATGGTGTAGCCTAAGGCCACAAGGGCATAACAGGCCCCTCGAACAAGTCCATTGAGAATAACTTCCATCATAATGCTTCGCTGAAAAATTTAACGAATCATGAATGAGATAAAAGAAAAAACAGAAATTATTAATCCCAGATTCGTCATGAGGAACGTAGAAACCACAAAATAGTCACCATTTTGCGAAAGATTACAAGAGCGAGGGACTAACTGTTATTATGAAATAGGTAGTCAACCAGCTCTCTCATGTGCTCTACATAGCGATTCATCCACACATCTCCCCCCATCATCCAAACAATCGCCGCTATTGAAATATACGGTCCGTAAGGCATCCGCAACCCCATCGCTCGTTTTTTTTGAATCACAATCGCTATTCCGATCAACGATCCAAACACCGATGATAACCCTAAAACAAAAGCCGCTCCCCAAGGACCAAAAAATGCTCCAATGGCCGCTAATAACTTAACATCCCCTAATCCCATCGCTTCACGACGAAAAACCCATGTTCCAACTTTCGCTATTAAAAACAGGATCGCTCCCCCCACAAAGGCCCCTCTCAAACTCTCCACAAATCCCTTCCAACTCGTCGATTCTTGATGGAGTTGAGGATAAATAAAACTAATCAAAAGCCCCACAACACATCCTCCCAAAGTAAAACGATCCGGGATGATAAAATAATCTAAATCAATACAACTGGCGACAATCAACCCACAGCTAACAAAAGTATAAATCCAAAAAAGAGGAGTAGGTCCTTGTTGCCTCCAAATCCACCAAAACAAAAAAGCGGTCGTTGCTTCCACCATCCAATATCGAGCATCAATTCGACTCCCACAGCAATTCGATCTCCCCTTCAATACAAACCATCCCAAAATCGGAATATTATACTTCCAAGGAATCGCCGTCCCGCAAGAACCACAATAGGAAGATCTCGAAACTAAATCGACCTCGATCGGAATACGATAAATACAAACATTTAAAAACGACCCGATACAGGCCCCAAACAAAACAACAAACACTTGAAATAGCGGGAGATCAAATTCCATAAATAACGATGACCAATCTTAGCTTTTAACTTAAGCTGAACCTACCGCTAACCAAGAAACCTCTACAGACCACATCCGAGTATTCAACCATGTCCGAACTCGTAACGAAAAACCGTCCGCCGTTATATTTTCAGGACTCAAACTCAAACGAGCATTTCGTGAGTTATCAATATCAAATCCAATCAGCGACAGCTGAACAAGGGGTTGACCCGAAAATCGTTGATCAAATCGTACATAACGCTCAAAAATCCGATCATGATTCTCAGCAGGAACATCTAACAATACCCAATCGGGCTCCTCAACACTTCCCACAACCGTACCATTCAAAAATAAAGGTGCTGGATTCTTATCTGACATAGTTAACTCCCCTTTTAATTCAGTTTACTGCAACAACTATAACCGTCAAGATACAACAAAAAACCCCGAATAAATCGGGGTTTTTTTTTAAATTAAATTAAGATTAAGAAGCCTTTGGTGCTTGTACCGTTCCCTCTGACATCGGCATCTGAATGCTTCCATTCAAAATACCCCCTTGAGAGACAATAAAGCGAGGGGATTTAATATTTCCATTCACAACCCCCGTCGGAGCGACATCAACTTTATCAGAGGACTCAATGGAACCGGATACCTTCCCAGAAACCTGAACATTCTTCGCGGATACCTCAGCCTTCACTTCTCCCCCTTGGGAGACAGTTAAATTTTCTTTGATTTTAATCGTCCCTTCAACATAACCGTCCACGACAATATTTTCGTCGCCAATGACGTCGCCTTTGATTTTAATCGTCTTCCCGATGTAGGTAGGTGTGAGTGACATAAAGTTTGTATAGCGATTCTTCTAAAAACCGTCAACGGCAAAAGCGACCCTCATTCATCAAAAGTAGGATCCTTCTTAACTCCTAATTCGAGCGATCTTTTATAATGAAACTTACACTTTTCTCCATTCCCATCTCCAAGGGATTTCATCGTTTTTGCTAACGCTCGATGAATATCTCCCGAATTCGGGTTTCTCGTAAGTCCCTCTTGAAGGGATTTCTTCGATTCCTCATACCATCCACGATCGTATAAAATAATCCCCAAACCCAAATAACTTTCCGCAATCTCGGGAGAAAGTGCAACTGAAGCAATCGCCTCATCAATCGCCTCTTCACTGCGTCCATTTTGACTTTTAACAATCGCTAAAGTTCCATAACTGTATCCATCATAGGGCGCCAATGCGATCGCCCGTTCAAGATAGCTGATAGAGGCCTCAGAATTACCACAAAGGTATTCAACACTTCCTAAGTTCGAAAGCAAATAAAGTGATTCTTTTTCCTTTTTATGTAAAGCCTGATAAAGAGATTGCGCTTCCTTATAATGTGCAGAATTAAACGCATTCGCTGCTTTTTTAGAGATCAGTAAATCAGACTTAGGAATCATAGGAATCAATGAAGGTGAAGGATCGGAATGAGATTGAATAAGATCCAAGATCGATTTTCTTAATTGAAAAACTCGATGATAAATGAGTTGATTTTCATTTTCTAACGATTCTTTCGCAAAAAGAAAATCTCCTTCTGTCTTATACTGTTGATCTCCCTCCAGCGGCTTCCAAATTTTATCTCCCATCACTTTATCAAAGGCATCCGCCGCAATTCCTTCAGGATTCCGTGCAATCTTTAAAGCTCTTTCCAATCCCACCTGTAATCGACTTAAAACTCGATACTGAATCTGCTCAAAATCAAATCCTTGGATCCACGAAATCTGAAAGGGAGCCCGTTCTTTTACTTCAATCGCAACCTCTTTGATCTCCTCTGGTGGAGGTACTTCCATTTTAATCTCTTCGATTGAATCCGATTCAATGCCCAGTTTAGAAACGCTCTCCGTCGTTGAAATCGATAAATCAGGCTGAATGACAACCGCTTCTTGAACGGGGCTCTCCTCTCTCTCACTGACCACTGCTCTCTCGGACTCTTTTTTAGAACTGACAAAAAGTTCATTAAAACTTGAAAATGCTAAAACGACGATCATCCCATGCGGTAAAGTTCGTCCGTTCACGATCACCTCCCCTAAATGCCCTGTAATTCCAAATGTTTTTTTCTGATTCGAATCAAAAACAATCGTAAATAGCGAACCTCCCGACATTTGAATAAAATAACGATCAATAATAAAATTCAGCGACCGTTTTTGAAGATCATTATTTCGAATAAAAATCGCGTGATCTCCATGAATATTAAATCCGAAGCTCAAAAGGAATGAATAGTCCGAATGTTCGACTTTGACTTTATAGGTCGATCGAGGAATCGTCTGACGAAGTTCCTGTGACGGCGATAAAACAACAAGATCCCTCTGTCTTAATCCAATCGCAAATAATGCTTGAGGTTGAGTAACTTCCTCCGAAAATAACACGCTAAATAAGCAAAAAAATGCAAAAAAAATGCGAACTAAATATTTCACAATGAAATACTTATAAATATAAAAATACAAAAGTCAATCTACGGATGCACAAGTGCCACTAAAACAAAATAAATAAATACATTGTCTCACGCAACGTTATTGTATTTTTTTTTCCTCATAGGCAACGACCTTTCCCTCCTTAAATTCCACTCGTCTCTCTCCACGAGGAATACGAATCATCGTCGTAACTTGAATGGTTCGCCCATAAATATCCCTCCCATTTCGAATCTCGGGAACCTCCTCATATCGAATATAACTCCAAATCATGGTCTTCCCCTTTTCATCAATACGAAATGAACTCTCTTTCGGTTTTCCCAAAGATTGCCGAACCTCCTCCTCCGTCATTCCTGGTAAAATGCTCTTTTCTTGTATCGCTACTTCTACCCGCTTCATTTCTTCAATTTGTTGACGATAGCACTGCAAATCCTTTTCGCTAATCGTTTGAACAGACTCTGCAGAGACCCAACCCTCCCAACTATTCGAAGATTCTAACGATTGAATAAGCCACCCTTGTGAATGCCAACCGAGGACTCGAGCGGCGCTTCCCGCAGGGAGATTTCGAAGCAAACTACGTAAATCCTTTTCCGTAAATAAAGGAGTGAGACGTTCTAATTTGATGTTGGGAAACTCACTTAACTTTCCCGGAAAATAAAGAACATCGGGATCTCTTAATGACTCAAATGAATTCCCCGCAATAAACTTCACTCCAAAGAGAGAAAGTATCATCAAAATGGAGAATCGATATTTCATCGAATGAAAATTAAATTTAGAGTGATCGATCTTAAGAGTTTAATCAAAACGAATAAACCTATTTTTTTTCAACGAGAACCACATCATCCATATAAAAACTTCCCTCTCCAATAAACGTAAAGGCTAAGCGAAACTCCTCAGGCTCCTTTTTATCTCCCTTCGTCTTTGTATAACGAACTTTTTTCTTTTGCTGAGACCAAGAGGAGTTAACATTAAAATTTGATTGAGCAATTGCATTTAATCCCTCTCCCGCATAACGCTCCTCATTCCCTTTTTTTTCAAGAAAACTGGAACTCCCTGTTAAACTAACCTGACAGTCTCCAAAGCCATTTCCCTTCACAAAAAAACTCAACTCATATTCGGTATCCGACTTTAATAAGATTGAGTCTGGATAGTTTAATCCAAAAGTCTTTCCACCAGATTCAGTTATAAACCGAGGAACCTCTTTTATGAATTCCTGCTTCGTATCAATAAATTCGAAAAACAAACAAGAATCACCCACAGATCCCTGTGGAAGTTCAAGCTCTGGTTCATAACCAATTAAATTCTTTTGCGTCTTATAGCGTTCCTTTTTTGATAACGCTTTGAGTAAAAAAAACCGCGCTCCTTCAGGACTACTAATTCCTCCTGGCACTTCTGAAACCCAAGCGACTGACCTTAAAACATTCGGCAATGTCGACTCCCCTTTAATATTCTCAACTTTATCAAAAACATTCGCTCCTTTCGATCCCTTATTATAGGCGATCCGAAGATTGCCGGAAGTAGATCCAATAATAAGATCTGGCAACCCGTCATCATTCATATCTTCAAAACAAGGATTAGCGAGAGTCGTGGTCGCTCCAGTAGATCCAAAACGGATCGTCATCGGATCATTCATCGGTAATGTTTCTTTGTGGAGAGACACGCTAATTTGACCCTTCTCTCGCTCTCCAAAAACCAAATCCGGCTTTCCATCCTGATTCCAATCGAAGATTAAAGGAACTAAATGCTCCCTCCCCTGACTCGTAATCATCTGTTTTGGAGCATTGAAATTTGGCTTCTCATTGGTTCCATTATTGATCAAAAGAAAAATACTATTCGCTGAAAAAGAACCCTCTCCCATAATCAAATCCTTTTTCCCATCTCCATTCCAATCAAAATAACAGGGAGCTAAATAATTACACCAAAGTTTTCCCTTCGCATTGGTATTCACTTCGTACTCCTTAAGTTCCGTCAAAGTTACAAATTTTGGAGCGTTGGCCGCTCCCATATTACGGACTAAATAGAGCTTCCCAACAAAATCACCGATCACTAAATCCAACAACCCATCACCGGAAAAATCAACGAGTTGAATTTTGGGAATTCGAACCCCCGGAAGCCAAAACGGAAGTAATTCACCTCGACTAAATTTAGGCTCTTTGGCCGTCCCTTTATTTAGAAAAATCCAAAAATAACCGGCGGAATCAGCGACAAAAAAATCCTTCGCTCCGTCCCCATTTAAATCGACCGCCTGTACGGAAGGAGGGAAAGCATTCCCCGAAACTTGCCCTTGGGAATTGACGATCGAACCTTGACCCGTAAAAACTCTTAATCCTCCGGAGCTGACCCCATCCCACGGATTCGCATCAACGCTCACCACCTCCATGTCCCCCCCACGAATCAAATTCACCACTTTCACAGGAGGGGTCTGTGAATAAAGAAAAGTAAAAGTAAATAAGCTGAAAATAAGAGCTCTTTTCATCAACAAAAAAAAGTACAAGATCGACTCAAACTTTAGATTAATCCCCTGTGGAAAGTTAAATTTCATAGATCTCCTTAAGTTCCTGACAGTAAACGCTCTTGAAAACGAGTCAAAAGATGGACAATAATATTAATCGAAACTTGAAAAACCTCCTCCGACCCCTCAACTTCAAAATTTCTGAAGTAGGTCTCGCGTGCTCCCCACATTCCAGAGGGGGTAATAAATTCAATCTCTTTACCATTAATCTTACCGGCCTGTAATTCAACCTCATTTTTAGTCGGCTTTACCGGATCCTTGTAGGCGACCCGCATCATATCGGTGTAATTATTAGGGGTATAAAGAACCGCGATTTCATTATCAATTTTAATCACCTCAAAAGGATCTTGTCGGTAGTTCATTCCATCAGGAACTCCCTTTAATTGGAAAAAAGATTTTTCCCCGGCAAAAATAGGATGAGTAATGGGAATGATCTCAAATTGTTTATCCGCATCTGGAATCACGCGCTTCATCTCACGACGAAAGGCGATATCAAATCGTGAACCAACTCCTGCCAATCCGCTATCCCCCCAAATACAACCTCCAGCAATCAAATAGTTTCTGATATTTTCAATTTCAGTCGCCGTAAATTTAAAATCTTGCGATCCCGTCATATACACAAAGGGAGGGGCTTTATCCAACAATGTCGCGCTCGACATATCCAAAGGCCGTGCCTCCACTTTGGCCTTCATTCTCCCTTGACTCCAAACATTAACCATTCGAGTTAAATTCTTAATCGGTCCACGCTCATTTCCAATCTCATCAAATAAAATCGCCTTTACATTCAACCCCTCAACTTTAGCAACAAAGAGAATAAACTCCGCCTGAACATTACGACCGACTCCAGTCGGACCCGCCCCTCCTGATCCCCCCCCTCCACTTCCCCACTTGGAAACAGTTCCTTTAATCGCTGAACTCCGCGCTCCAAAGGATTTGGAGGCAGCAGCCTCCGCACTCTTCGCAAGCTCCTGAGTCACATTTTTAACAGCACTCGTATCAATCGTCGTCGAAATCTGTGTCGATACAGGAACCGTAAATGAGCTCGCATCAGAGGAGTCCACTGAAAGAAGCTCGGTGCTCGCTGCAGTTGAACTCGAAGGAACTTGCATCTGTGCTTGAGCTTGATCCTGTGCACTACTCGAATCCGGGGTCGAATCGGCCTGACTTGCAGGAGGAGTAGGTCCTGGATCTCCTCCTCCAATGAGATAAGAGGCACTTTCAAATTCTGTTTTAGTAAAAACCGCCTCAAAAACAACAGCCCCCCCGATCAGAAGAAATAAAATAACATGGAAAATAATCGACCCTATAAAATACGGGGACCGTTTAAATTTCTCTTTCCAACCTTCTTCTCGTCGCTCGTGCATTCGTTTCCTTACATTGAAGACGTTCCAAAAGCCAAATTCTTAACGCCAGCAGCACTGCAAGCATTTAAAACATCGACGACCCGTTCATGACGCGCCGAAGAGGCAGGGGCTATAATCACAGGCTGCTTTTCTCCAAATTTAGCAATCAGTCCTTTCAATTCTGCCTTCAAACCATTCATCTCTTTACTATTGGGAGTATCCATCGGTGTTTGATTTAAAAAAACTTGCCCAAAGGCATTGATATCCAGCTGAGCCGGCGGATTTTCCTCCACCTGACCGGCGGCGGTTTTTCCTCCTGGAATCTTAATTCCCAGCTCCGCCTCTTTAATTTGTGCCCCCGCACTGGACATAAAAAAGATCAAAAGCACGAACAGGAGATCCAAGATCGGTGCGATCTGGAGTCCGAATTCACCTTCTTCACCACCACCTCCTCCGCCCATAATTTATCCTTTTTTATTTGCTTCGTTCGTCACGACTGAAAAAGTAATACTCGAAATTTGTGCCTCCGCACAAGCTTTCATGACTTGAGAGACATAACTATATTGCGCCTCTTTATCCGCTCGCACCAATACCCGCATTCCTGGATTGATATCAGAACTCTTCTTTAAAAAAGCCACCGCCTCTTGAGGACTCGAATACTGCTTCTGATCGATCTCGATCGTTCCCTGTTTTTTAGCAGGATCCCAGCTTAGATTGATGACGACTTGAATGACATTTTTTGACTTATCCTTCCCATCTTTTGCAACAGGAAGCTCTAATCCTTTGACATTCCGAAGAATCTCCGAGGTCGTAATACTCATGAAGAAAATCAATAAAACCAACAAAACATCCGCCATCGGCGCAACCTGAAATTCCGGATCGGCCTCAGGCTCTGCATGTTTGATCTTACGTCTTCCCATAAATAATCTCAGTCTCTCTCTTAAACTCGATTAAGCTTGTTGCTCTTCCGTGAAAACCTCAGAGCCGTATTCGCCAATACGAATACCAGAAAGTTGTTCGTAGGGAATATCCTCTAACAAACGATAGACCAAAGCATCCGCTCTTAAACTAGCGGTCTGCGCTTTTCCTTTTAAGATGTAAAAGAAAATAAAGGCCGGAATCGCCACAACGAGCCCTGCCGCTGTCGCCACTAAAACCTCACCAATATTCCCCGCAAGCTTAGAGGGATCACTAATTCCCGATTGGCCTAAGGTCGCAAAGGCTTTAATCATACCGAGCACGGTTCCGGTTAAACCGACCATCGGCGAGATAACTCCAATAACAGAAAGATAGGTCGTATTTGTTTTTAAAATCGAAGACTCCACGACCGAATTTTCCTGAATCGCAAAATCGACCGCATCTTTACTTCTTCCAATCCGCTCAAGACCGGCCGCAAGTAATGTCGAAAGATAACAAGGAGAAGACTGACACAATTGCCATGCCTCTTGATAGTTCCCAGAATGAATCTGCTCCTTAAGCTGCGCAACCAATATCGGAGGGGCCAATTTCACTAAACGTAATTTTACAAATCCCTCCACCGTAAACGCCACAACGCACATCGACATAATCACACAAAAATACATGACACTTCCTCCCTCATGGAAGATATCTTTAACACTCTTTTCCCCCTTCTTTGTGTCCTCGCCAACAGGAACCTCTTGCGCCATTAAGACCGATGAAAAAAGAATGCATGCGAAGCTCATCGCCAGCACCCATTGACCAAGTTTAGAAGACACTATTTTGATATTCATTTTAACGCACCACGAGTTGAGGGTTTTGATTACGAAGCTTTTTAGCCTGCTCCTCGGCTTTACCGACGATGTCGACATTCTGATAAAAAGAGGTCACCGTTGTCAAATAACTTTCGAGTGCCCCCTCTAAATCCTTCTTTTTCTCCAAAATCATTCCTTTCACTAAAAAGGCCTCCCCATAAAGCCGCCCCTCTTCAGCAGAGGGAGCTGCAGTCTTATTGGCAGACTCAATTAACGGTTCCAAAAGCTTGAGCGCTTCATCAAGATTATCGGAGGCCAATGCCCCTTTAGCCTTACCCACATTCGCTTTAATAAGATACTTCGATCCCGGAAACAACTGCTCAATCTGAGCGTAAAGAGCCGTCGATTCTGCAATCTTTCCCGTTGCGGTATAGGCATCCGCTAACGTTCCCATCGCATCAATCACCCAATCGGCAGGAAGTCCTTTAAACTTTTTAACCAACGGCTCTAAAACGGTAACAACGGAGGAAAAGTCAGATCGGTTCAAGGTCGATATCTCAGAAGGAACGGTCATCTCAATTTTTTGAATCGTTGAAATCGGTATTGGTACACGCCCCTTTCCAGATCCCACGACGATCTCCACAATCACATTGCTTCCATCTGCTCCAACAATCGTTCCGACTTGCTTTTTATCGGACTTTAAAAAAATCGTATCTTCCGCAAAAACCATTCCTAATGATAACGAAGCAATAATCCCTAAAATGAATTTTCTCAAATGCATAAGCAGTATTAATCGAAAATCCTATTTGTTTTATAAAGATTGTCAATTATTCGATCGCTATTTTTGTCGCTGAAGAGATTTTCATTTATTCACACAATTATAACTTGTCGATTCGAGACCGATCGACTACTGGCAAAAGGATGACACCCATGCCTCCCCATCTAAACTTGAGAACGAAATTCTATTTATGACCTCAAATCCCTCCCTCAAAATGGGGTACACTCTCTTAGAGATCACGATTGCTCTAGCCACCCTCGTGATCCTACTCACGGCCACCCTCACAACGATTGATTCTTTGAAAACTGAACGTGGCTTGGCGGTCGGAGCGGAACTCCGAACACTTCATCTGGCTCAAAAACAGTACCTCATTCAGACCCTCGATCATCCAGGAACCATCGACCTGAGTGCTCTTTCTTTGAGTGAGCTTCAAAATGCAGGACTCGTTCCAAAAAGGCTCCCTGGACTCGAAAAAGTGGGGATCTCTACACTTAAAATCAATGTCATCCCTCCTCTTTGTACCTTAGATGGAACTGAAAAAGATAAGATAAAAATTGATAAAAATTCCGGAGATCTTCTTTATGATATTGGTCCGGAATAAAAACTCGCCCACCCTCAATTTTCTTTCACGCAGCTATTCTCTCATAGAATTAGCCGTTGCCATTGCACTTATCGGATTGCTCCTCCACTCCTCCATCACACTCACCTCATTTACCGGACTATTTTTCCGCCGAATGAAAACCGCCTCTGATTACGAATACCAAGTGGCCCCCCTTGATCACCTCCAAAGAACTCAAGTTCGTCAGTGTCAATTTTCAGTTTATTCCGATCGAGCGACCGCATTAACCAACCTTCCTCAGGATCGAACGCCAACAGGGACCGTTCTTCGATGCGATCGCTACGATGGCAACGGATGGTTCCTACTCGTTTGGGAGGAAAGCAAGAAAACCCTTTGGCTCGAGCCCGGAAACGATTCCTCGCTCAATGTGATTAACCACTCCTATCCCTTTGCGACGCTCCATTCGTTAGTCTTCGATGTCTCCCAAGGAGTTCTGCAAACCTACATTCAACTTCTCGTCGCAATGGATTACACGATGAAATCAAACAACGCCTCTCAACCTCATACAATCGATTATGTCCTTATCACTCAAAATTATTTCTAAAAAATCTTCAGCCCTCATGGCGACTTTGATGATCCTCCTTGGACTCTCTGCCTTAATCGGATTTTCATCGCAACAAGCCCTTTGCTTTTTAGAAAGTCAAAGAACGGGATCCATCGATACGACCCTCACGCAATTCGAAGAAAATCTAATTCAATCAATGCAAGCCTCTTACTACGAGGTCTATCGATCTGTCTCCTCTGATTCCTCCAAATCCAAAATAATGACAGAGACCGATCTCAAAGCCGTCGCTCAGGAGGGCTATGCTCGGTTGGGAATCACAGGAGTTGTCGGAGAAAAAGTAATGATTCCACACTCCACAGGCAACTCGATCGAGGCTTTAATTCAGCTGAAATTTCCTCCTTCGATAACTCAAATCGATACTCAAGCGACCACCCCTTATTCTCCAATTCAAGGCACTTACTCTTGGTTGGATGGAGTCTCTGCGATTCAAAAATCGATCGATCTAACCTTAACCCTTTCCGGAAAAAACGCTTACTCTGGAAAAGTAAGAGCCATCACTCACTCCTATCGACTTCAACTTTTAGAAATTCCCGTCGAAAATATTTCACTAAGTTCCCTCGGAAACATCACACTTCCGAACGTCTCGATTCAAGCTCGAAACGGTTATTTTGGTGGCTCCCTTCAAGGAGGAAATGGAATCCAATTCCAAAATCGACTGATTACCGGAAATCGTGAAGACAGCGGAGTCAACCCCCCCTCTGATGAAAAGAGCAATCGAGGAGAATGGAGTGAACGAGGATATTCGGAAATCGTGAGTACAAATTCGATTCGAAACCTCTCCTCACAACGTTCCCCTGCACTAGGGACTGTACTCAAAGCGAGCTATCTTTTCCGAGAAGGTCTCGCCGCTGAATCGAGATTCAGCGATATTGAAAAATCACAGCTCAGAACATTCCAACCATACTACCGAGTGCCCGTCGCTCAACGAATTTATGGAATCCATAATCCCTCTGCAACGAATGACGACGACGCCTTCCTCCTATCCTCTGGAGACGGAGAGGAAGAGAGTTGTACAACTCTCCCCTCATGGGCAACGGTACGTCTAAATACGAATTCAACACCCAAAGTCCAGTTCCTCATCGACCTCTCTCTGATTTCTCCCGATGCAAATCAAGAGGTCAATCTCTTTATCGGAAGTCGAAACAGGGCGAGTACAGGACCCTTCTCTCAAGCGGAGATCATTATTATTCCTTGGGAAAACATCCCCTCGGATCGAAAAATCACTGTGATTTCCCCCAATTCGATCGTGATTTCCGGAGTTTTTAATCAGGGAACCCCTTCGGCTTCAGTCCATTTTTTTGCAAATCGAGTCTATTACGGAAGTAGTTCCACAAGTCAGGTCCATTTTGAGGGAACTTATTCAAATTACCAGCAACAGGAAACAGGAAGTTCATTGAACTTTCAGTCGAGTGATGGCGCTCTTCCTGAATCTTCAACTCTGCTCATGAACTCAAATGATAGTAAAAACATTCATCGTAATCACCATTATTACTATTTAGTCTTAAAATCAAAAATACCTTAAAATAAAATAAAAAATACTCTTGTCCTCTTTGAGTTCAACTACTATTTGAATAGAAATCGATACAATTAAAAAAACAAATCAACAAATGGAGTCTATGAAAAATAATCAAAATAAAAAACGTGCATTCAGCTTAATGGAACTCGCTGTTGGCATCGGGGTCGTCGGAATTCTCGCTGCCGTGGCAGCGATTCCTCTCACACGTTATATTGAAGATGGAAAAGGGAATGCCTGTACACAACAACTCGCTGAAATCAATCGAGCCACGATCACTTACGTTTCGATCAATAATGTCTCTCAAGGAGATTATAGCTCTACGGTCACTGAAAATGCGATTTCGGTTTATCTAGGGGGAAAAATAGTCAATACCGATTTTAAATGCCCCATTGATGGAACCTATTCATTAGGAACTTGGGGAGCGGGCGATAGTGGACCTCAAGATCCGACTTGTAGCTGCAGTAAAAAAGAGATTACAGCTCGGCTTCACAGTCTTGGCAATAAATAGAGTCCCTTGCTCTTTTTAAAAATCTAAAACCCTCGTTTTTCAAAAAACAAGAGATATGAAAACGACCCCCGATGCTCAAGCAAAAGATCTACTCCATCTCATCTTAACAGCACTTGTCCAACAGGAGGGAAGTGATTTTCACCTCCGCACCTATCGTGTTCCATTTCTGCGAATTCACGGAGAACTTCAATCAAATCTCACGTCGAGTACGATCCCCACTGATGTACTAGAGTCGATACTCAAACTACTTCTGATGATGCGATCAGCCGCTTATATGGGGGATCCAGATCTCGCTTCATTTTATGAAGAGTTAAAAAGACAGGGGGCCGTCAACTTCTCCTGCTCCTCTGAACTACTGGGAGAAGATTTCCCTAAAACTCGACTCCGAATCCACTCTTTTTTAGATTCGGAAGGGATCAGTATTGTCGGTCGTGTCTTAAGAAGTGAAATTCCTACTCTTGAAAAACTAGGTTTCGAGTCGAGTATTATTCAAAGAATTCAATCTCAAATACAAAAACCGACCGGTTTGATTCTCGTCACGGGTCCCACAGGCTCCGGAAAAACAACTACACTCGGGTCGATTATTCAATCGATCAATCTCAACACTTCCAATCATATTATCACCGTCGAAGATCCCATTGAAATTCATTACCGCCATTATTCGCCTTTAATTGAAGGCTCAGAAATCTATCGATCTCTCATCACTCAACGGGAAGTTGGAGTGCATACCGACTCATTCCGCAACGGCCTCCATGATGCGCTTCGAGAAGATCCGAATATGATTTTATTGGGAGAACTTCGCTCAATGGATACGATTGAAGCCGCCTTGAATGCCTCTGAAACGGGGCACTTAGTCTTCTCGACGCTCCACACCAATGGCGGCTATAAAACAATTAATCGAATTATCTCTGAATTTCCTGCCGATCGTCGCAATTTTATCTGCAATCAACTCGCCTCTAATCTGAATTGCATCATTAGTCAAAGGCTCCTGCCCAGAATCGATCAACCAGGACGAATCCTCGCTTACGAATATCTCGAGATCACAGGTCCTGTCAAAGCCGCGTTGATTGCGGGAGACCCCGATCGTATTCCCAACTGCATGGACTCTAAAAACTCCTTTAAATGGAATGATAATCTCAAAGGACTTTATCAATCCCAAATCATATCCGAAGAGCTCTTTCAAATGAACCTCATGGAGGAACAAGGATAATTTTCAAGCCCTTGACGAGTTCAAACTCGTCGACCAAGGAAGAAGAGATGAGCTCAAAAAAACTTTTTCAAACCTTAAATCAACAGTCCCTCTTAGAATCCCAATGCGGAATCTCCATCGGGAAAGCCCTCACTTTTGCTCGAGATCAGATTCGAGTCGAACTTCATTCTCAAGGATTTTCTTGGGGAAGGCTTTGCGGCACGCAATGGGAGTGGGGGAATTTTGAAATTGCGGATTCCTACGAGAACTCACTGAAACTTTTCCAACAAAAAATCGCTTCTCGCTCTCTGATTCGAAATGGACAGGTCTTAATCACAAACCTGTGGTCACCGAATTTTCAAATTCAACCGATTCATCAACAGTTATCTCAAAAATTTAACTCCCTTTCAGAATTAGATCTTACGGCTCAAGTGGCCCCTTCACAACTCAATCTAACGCCAGGATTTATCTATCGAACAATTGAAAAAAAAGCCGATCGGAGCACAATCAAAAATGGGGACTTAATTGGAATTCCAATTATAGGAATCGAATCCACAGAATCCGCCCTCCCAAGAATCACAAAAGTCTCCCGCCATTGGGGCCCTCTATCTGTTTTACAAGTCATCGTGAATCGTTTTTCGATGGAACTCCCGGAATCTCTCCTTCTCGGAATTATCGATGCCCATCGTGTTTACTATATCAGCATTCGCAAACTTCAACTCAGTGGACTTCGAAGTTCAGTTCGATCGAGCCTCAGGGACACGGGCGATCTTCATTCAACGATTACGAGCTTAGGGAGAGAAACCTCCTGCATTCTTTTTGTAAACTTAACAAATAACAGTGAAGATCTCATTTCGATTGTTCAAGAACTCGAAAAGAATAAAAAATGGACAATCCGAACAATGGGAAGAGCTGAACTTTTACAAGCCTTTCCTGAGCTGCAAAACTTTTCTCTTGCACCGCTATTTCCTCTGTCTCTTCTCTTCGATCGATCTTTGAGAACCCCCACAGAGATTCCCTCCCCCTCATTTGTCACACCCCAAGAAGCCCTATCACCTCAAATCACTTCAATGCAAGGGGGATTACTTCGCAGCTTTCGATTATTTAGAATGGTTTTATTTCTATTTTCACTCTCGATCCTCTCTTGGGGAGGCTACAAAATATACGCACAACTCTCCTCCCCAGAATGGAATGTTTCAGGGGAGCTTGCGAGACAGACAAAAATTAAATATGAACAATTTATCCAAGACTCACAGGAGTATCAAAAAAAATATAAAACCTTAAAGTCATTCCCTCGTTTTGATTTGATCGCTCATCCTTTATTAGTACCCGGACCGCAAGGAGTCACGCTTGATGAAATTAAATTTATTTCAAAGTCAGCCCC
This sequence comes from Akkermansia muciniphila, assembly GCA_945883905.1. Taxonomy (GTDB): domain Bacteria; phylum Verrucomicrobiota; class Verrucomicrobiia; order Methylacidiphilales; family CAMAQI01; genus CAMAQI01. The sequence goes on from CAMCYL010000002.1 coordinate 62,704, forward strand.
TAAAAGCAAAAGCGATCGATCTTTTGAACTTTCAATCCAAGGGACAATGCTTAATGGCGATCTCCTTAAACTCAGAGAATACGCGAATCATCTTGAGATTCAAATTCAAGAAAACCTTCCCGATTTTATCATTAAGGTGATTGATAGTGGACTCACCGAAAAAACAAATAGTTCAGGAGCGGCCTTCCGCCTGATCGTTAAAATAGAGTCAAAAAATCATGGATCCATTTAAAAAATCACTCCTCATTTACGGACTCATGATTCCTTTACTCATGACAACGATCATTTGTGTTGGAATGAATACCGTTCAAGGCGATATTCAACGGCAGTATTTACAAAAAAAAATCATTTTTGATGAAATGATGAAACAAGAGGCGATCTTAAAAAAGACGACCCAACAACAACAAGTCATAAAACAAGAACTCCCCCTTATTCGCTCCTACTTCCTCCCCACTCATATTACCCAAGCAACCGCAACGATTGCCTCACAATGTTCCGAAGAAAAAGGACTTAAACTCGGTGATCTCAAACAAATAGGGAGCAGCGACTCTACCAAATCAGCCTCTCATCAATTAAAACTTTTAGGTCGATCCGCCCCTCTTTTAGAGATTTTAGGAGAGGCTCAAGGAATTCATCCTGCCCTTCATTTTGATCAATGGTCGATCGGGCTGCAGATGGACCAAAAGGTGCTTCTTTTTCAGGGAACACTGCAACTTGTAAATATCCCATGAACAAAATTGCCGTATCCCTCCTCCTCATCTCAATCCTGATTCCCGCAGCTCCCTCTCAATCTTTGCCAGATCCGGATCTACTGAAAACCCTGAAGACCTTTGAAGTAATCCCCACTAAAACACTCTCCGATCAAGTGAGCCATGACTCTTTTGGACTGATTCCCAGAGGAAGTTTTACTCTTAAAAAAGAAATAACGGCGAGCGAAAACATCAAGACCCTCGTAACCCTTTCTGATGTTACCTCCACTTTAAAACTTTACGGACTATTTCCCAATCAAGAGGCGATCATCAATTCGATCCTTTGGAAAATAAACAGTCGACTCACTGTTCGCTATAAAAAACAGGATTACGTACTCCTCTTAAAAGAGATCACTGAAAACTCAATTAAAATTGGATGGCTCGAAAACGATTCTCAACTTCAAATTACGCTTTCAACTCCCTCCTCTGAAGTACTCGTGGAACAACCCGAACAAATAGAACCTGAGTCCTCGGAAACATTACTGGTGATTGAAACCTCTGAAAGTCAAATCCCCTTAAAATTAAACCAAAGAAAATAATGAAAACAATAATCCTCTTTGCATTGCTCTCACTTCTCCTCGCAACAGGCCTGACTTGGAGTGAAGTTAAAACGTCATCAGACGAAATTAATATTATATTTGATGAAATCCCGGAAAAAACTCCAACGATCGATCTCATATCGAAAGTCCCAGATCATCAAAGCGCCTACCGAATTCAAAATATGCCGTTAAATGATTTCGTCCTAGCCATGGCACAAAAAGGATCTCTTTCTTATGTGGCTAATCCGAAAGTCACAGGGACGGTCAGCGGTCGTTTTACTCAAAGCTCCGCTCTCGAAATGATTAAAGTGGCCGCCCGAGCAAACGGCTATGCCGTTCAGGAAAATGGATCAAACATTGAGCTTTATAACGCTGATACCTTAGCCGCGCTTCCTCAACAGGTTTACACCCGACAACTCAAATACCTTCGTGTCCCAGGAAAGCCCGAGGATCAACAAAAAAAAATGCAGGAACTATTTAAGGGATTTCTCTCCTCCGATCGCTCTCAAATTCAATTTGATTCCAAAACCAACACTCTTGTCGTGAGAGATGTCGACTCCAATATTAGTCTCCTCGACTCGATGATCAACAAACTGGATGTCGATCGACCCAATGTTCTCGTCCGAGTAACGGCGGTCGAGGTTGATGCGAATCCTCGACGAATGTATGGAATCGATTGGCAAAATACCTTTGGAGAGGCAGGACTTGATCTTTCCGCAACGACGGTCAATTCACTAGCCTCTCTGCTCACCACTCAATTTGTAGCAACAACCGCAACCTCTGCATTACCCACGCATCCAGACTACGCTCTGGTTTTACAACCGGGACAAGTCAAAGGTGTTCTCAGAGCTCTGGAAAAAAAGGGGCTCGCAGAAATTCGTGCTCAATTTTTTGTTTCAACCGAGGATAATGAACTAGGAATGACGACCGTGGCTCGGCAAGAGCCCATTCCAACCTTTAGTGCCAATCAGCAAACGGGCGGATTCGATATTACCGGATTTCAATACAAACCCATCGGTGCAACCCTTCAAGTCACGCCTCAATTACTTCCCGATAACATTGTTCGACTCGCCATTAAACCCTCTTTAAGTTCCTCCAATCAGACGAGAACCTTCACCTCAAATAATGGAGGATTTAGTGCCTCTGTTCCGATCATTGAAGAGAGATCGACGGAGGTCACGGTACGGGTTCCGATCAATAAATCTCTTCTTCTGGGAGGACTTCAACAACTCTTCGGAACGGATCAATCAAATAAAGTTCCTCTCCTTGGAGATATCCCTCTCCTCAAGTTCTTTTTTTCAAGTCGAGATTACGAAAAAAGAACCCGCAACCTCATTCTCGTTGTCGAACCAGGAACACTCGATCCTCAAAATCCTGAAAATCTTCAGGAGGAAATTAATAAAATCAAAGATCAAATGAAATTTCACCCCAAAGACTTTAATAAGCCGATCTCGGATCTATCCGCTAAAGCCTCCGACTTCAGCCCATTCGCTCAATAATTTTATGATCCATACGCTTCTCAAACGAAAGCAATCTCTCAAACCAGCTGAAAACCCTCCTAAACGAGAGTTCTCTTTGGGATTTTCGACGAATCAATCGATGGATTCTACTCTTGAAAAAATAATAGAGGATATCACTCAAACCTCGATCCCGCAGAAAGAAACAATCCCTGTAATCCTCGATCCTCACTCAATCCCGAATGATCGTGGATTTAACTCTCCTCCAATAACTCTCCCCGCCTCAATTTTTACAAAAAAAACGATTTCAAAAAATAAAACAATTCGCGGACTGAATAATCCTTTAAAAGTTCCCAGTAATCATCAAAAACTAAACTCTTTTTCGCCCGTCATCCTTAAAAGTAGCGCCTCAAATGCCACACAAAAAAATGAAACACAGCTCGCACCTCCTTCTGAGCAATCCCCAATTCCCTCCTTTCGACTTCCCTTAAGTCAATCCAACTCAATAATTCAAACCACCCGGATTTCGATTGCCAAAGAACTCCTTAAATCGGCGGCCTCTTGTCAAATGATCTCCATTCAAGAAGCCCATTCCATGGGAAGTAAAATGACCCTTTCCGCCCAGGGATTAATGCTTCCACTCCTCGCTGAACTCCTTCATCGCAATCCAGAATCAGTTCAAAAAAATCTACTGTTAAAAATTAATAAACCGGTAGTTCCGATTGATTTCTTTGCCTCACTCATCGGCAATCAAACGGTCCAAAAATTTCATACTCTTTTAATCCCATATAAAATAATTCCCCTTTTTCATCAAGGAAACTCTCTGACCATTCTTGCGGAACATCCCTTGCTCCTTACTCTTGCGGAAACCATTTTAAAAGAAAATCACTCTCCCGTCGCCTGGATTCATTTTATTCCCGCATCGCTGATCGATCTGGAGTCTTTCTCATGAGTTATGCCGATACAATTCCAGTCATCCTCCGAGAACCGCTCACGGAAATGATCGCCACGGCTCTTGATAAAAACCCCACTGAAGTCGATCGAAACTTCGATCATCAACGCGAGGAAGATCTCTTAGGTGCCGTTGCACACCACCTTGAAGCTCCCTACTTAGATCTTCAAACCTCGATGGTTGATTCAGAACTCTATAAAAAATTTAACCCCGGAGATCTTCATCACCACCGTTTTCTCCCTTTATTCCAACAGGGAAAAACCCTCTGGTGTGCCTCCCCCAATCCATGGCTCATTCAGATTAAAGATAATATTCAAAATACCCTTCAATCTCCAGAGCTCCACGTCGCCTACTTCACCGTCTCTGATAACGATCTCAGCGCTTGGATGAGACAGCAAGGACTAAACGGACAGGGCTACGCCAAAACGGCGGAAACCTTACAAGTCGCTCAAGAAAGTGCCGATCAAAGTATCTCCCTCTCTCCAGAGACAAAACATGTTTGGGGCGTCATTTCTCAAATCTTTATCGACTGTATTAATAAAAATGCGACCGAACTCCATTTTGAGCCGGAAGGGGAACGCCTCCGCGTACGAGCAGAAATCAATGGAACCCTCCAAGACTTGGACTCCCTCCCCACAACACTCTCTGGAACCATTGATCACATCCTTTACTCGAAAACAAAAACCATGAAAGGAGATCGATGGAGATTTCCTCAAAGCGGGAGCTTTACTTTTCCTTATCAGAATCGACAAATCAATGTCCGAATTCAAACAGTCGGACGAGATATCGGGATGATTACACAATTAGTCCACACAACCGTTCGATTTCAAGATTCACAACGAAACAAACAAATCTCCCTGGAGTCACTCCCTTTTGAATCTCAAATTCAACAGCTTATTAAAAATTCCGTTCAAGAACCTGGCTCACTCTCTATTATTGCCGGTCCCACTGGAAGCGGTAAAACGACCACTCTGGGAGCGATTCTAAAATTTTTGGCAACAGATGAAAGAATGATTTATGCCGTTGAAGATCCAGTCGAGAATATCTATCCTGGAGTCATTCATGTTCTTGCGGATCGTGACTCGGGTATCACTTTTGGATCAATCCTAAAAGCGCTTCTCCGAAAAAAACCGCATGTGATTATGGTTGGAGAGATGCGAGAGCGAGAAACAGGCGAGGTAGTGATTGAAGGAGCCCTCACCGGACACATCATGTTAACAACCGTTCACTGTGATTTTGCCTGCGAAATCCCTGAACGACTCACTTATTTAGGGATTCAGCCTTTTCAAATCGCAAGTAAACTGAAGCTTTGTTCCTCACAACGACTCGTGAAAGAGCTCTGTCCCCACTGTTTAAGCGAGATCGAGCTCACTCCTGAATTACAAATTATTAACCGCTACCCTCTGGCCTGGATCGGAAAAAAGATGAAGTTTCATCATCCTTTAGGATGCTCCCGTTGTAACCGTGGTTATATGGCTCGAAGACCCATTATTGAAGTGATGCCCACTGATACAAAACTCATTGATCTCATCTATTCGGGAGCGCGTCCTCATGAACTACAACGTTATGCCGTTGAAAACCTAAAGATGAAAACCCTGAAACAATCCGCATTCGAATTAATTGAAAAAGGGATAACAGACTACAACGGTGTCAAATCTGGCATCTCCCTCTAAAAGACTTTTATGCCTCTCTATCAAATTATCGGTCTCAACTCAAATGGAGAGAAAGTAGTGACACAATGGAGTGCAAGTCACGAGTCAGACTTAAAAGGAATCGCCAATGGTCATAAAATTACACTTCTTCACTCCCAATTAATGAATTCTCAACAACTGTTAAGTTCTCCTAAAAATCAAAAACTAAAGTCCACACAAGTCGCCGTTTTTTGCGAAAGACTTGCTCCATTACTCGAAATGCGGGTTCCACTCAGCCAAGCCCTTACTTTTTTATATGAAAAATCTCCAGATCCTATGATCCGAAGTGTGACTCAAACCCTAAAACTCTCCTTAGAGGAGATGCCCTTTCCGCAAGCCATCGAATCCTGTGGTAAATTTCCCCCGCTTGTTTCAGGATCGATCAAGGCAGGAAATGATTCCGCACTCCTTCCAGAGGTTTTAAATATTTTAGCCCGCTTCTATCGGGCTCAGGTGACGATGGTCGCCTCTATTCGGAATGCGCTTGTTCAACCCTCTTTTGCATTAGTCATTGTCCTTGGCTATCTCCTTTTTTCTTTACTATTTACCGTCCCTAATCTCGCTAAAATGATGACGAGTATGAACGCCAAACCTGGGGGCTTCATGGGATTACAAATTTGGATATCAGAAATTCTACGAGATTTTTGGCCGATGACCCTTTTCCTTTCTCTTTCACTGATGATGATCGTTTTTACCGAGAACTCCGTTCGACGAAAAATCTGGGAAGAGGCCATTCAACGAATCGGATTTTTAAGAGAAGTATTTTGGGGAATGCGTCAAACCTCACTCCTCTATGCCATGGCCATTCTCTTTAAAGCCAATGTTCCTCACTCACAAGTTCTTCATTATCTCATTGATGTTGCAAAAGGAACTCCGCTTGAAACTCAACTTAAGAAGGCAGAGGATCACTTTCAAAAAGAAGCAAAACTCACCCACGCACTCGAACTCCATGTCGATCTCGATCCTGATATTCTCTTTGCACTTAAAGCAGGCCACGAATCCTCTCAGCTCCCGGAACAAACGGAAAAAATTGCGAAGCTCTATGAAAAACAGGTCCTTCTTGCCTCCGAATCGATCGCTCATAAAATCACCCCCATCATCATTATTCTCACGGCGGTTCTCGCGATCGGTTCTTACCTAATGACCTTTGGAGCGACCATGTCCGTCACTATGAAACTCATGCGAGGAGGGATGTAATCTTATGGTTTTACGCCTCTTAAAAAATAAAAAATACCGACTGAGAAACGATTCCCCGCCCACCTCTCCTCTCAAGGTCACTAGAATCAAGGGATTATCTCTTGTCGAAACCGTGGTCGCAATGGTCGTCATGACTCTCGTTGCAGGAGCAATCACGCAAACCATGATTTCGATCGAAAAAACTCAATTTCTTGCCGATCGTCGATCCGCCTTGATTACCGAATCGGCACGTCAATCAGAGATCCTTCGTGGAATCCCCCTCTCACGTCTCTTGACGGAGCTCCCGAACCCCGGACTAAAAACCAAACGCTTATCCGATACCGATGGAAAATTAACTGGAATCATCCTCAATGATTCCGAAAGAGCCTCCGTCTGGTGGACTCGCACGGAGAGTCTACTTCCAATCTCAGGAGAGAAAATCCAAACTGTCCAAGTCGATCTCTATTACACCCTCTGGGGGGATCAAGTAAAAATGGGGGTAACCAATCAAGTCATTCGTCTCATGGAACGAGAAACTCGCCTCACGGCAGAGTAGTAATAAAGGGATTTACCTTCGAATAAATCATTAATTTAATTTACAACAATAATGTAATAATTTAATGATTTATAATTGATTTTAACGAACAATTAATATAAACAATCAGCATGATTCATTCCTTTTCCCAAAAAAGTCTACGAACGAAGTTAAATTTTATTTTTGGGATTTTGGTCGGAGTTTCGCTTTTAAGCGGGATATTCAGCTACCAAATCACCGTAAATCTCGAGGAGAGCATTAAGAGTTTAATTAATGTTCATATGAGCGCCTCGGAAAAGGTTCTTCAATCCGATATGGCTCACGATCAATTAAGAGCCATTGCTTTTCGGGCAATCATCGGAGCACAAACAGGAAACAAGCATGAGATCGATGCCGCAAAAGCTGAATTCATCGAAGCAAAAGCGGCCTTTGAAAAGGGAGTCAGCACAATTAAAGACCTTCCCGTTTCAGATTCCATCCATCAAGATATTAAAGAGGTTGAACCACGACTTAAAAGTTACATTCAATCGATCGATTCCCTCATCGATATGAGTGAAAAAGGGGATAAATCCAAAGCAATCGATTCGCTTCCCACATTCGGAACTCTCTTTGAGGAACTTGCTGAAAAAATGGCCAAGCTTGAGGATCATATTTTTACAGAGGCTCAAAAAACAAGTGACGAAAGTAGCAATCAAGTAATCCTCTCTAAAACAATCACTGGAGGCTCCATCTTCATATTGATCACGATTGGTATTGCCTCGATTCTCTTTACTCAAAAATCGATCATTCAATCCCTTGAAAACTGCATTCGTTCGATCGATAGCGTCACCCAAAATGTCTCGACGGCCTCTACGCAAATCGAATCCGCAAGTAAACACCTTGCCTCAGGTGCCTCAGAGCAATCTGCGGGACTCGAAGAGACCAGTGCAAGTATGGAAGAGATCTCCAGCATGATTCAACAAAACGTGAATAATGCAAATAACTCTAAAAAAATTTCAATTAACGCCAAAGAATCCTCCGAAAAAGGGATTTCTTATATGAGCGAAATGAATAGTACGATCAACGGAATTAGAACCTCTGCCACCGAAATGAAGGAGGCTGTCTCGAGCATGCAGAGTGCAGAAAACCAAATCGCCAAAATCGTTAAAGATATCGATGAAATCGCCTTTCAAACCAACATCCTCGCCTTAAATGCCGCAGTCGAAGCCGCGCGTGCTGGAGAGGCTGGAGCCGGTTTTGCAGTGGTTGCTGATGAGGTCAGAAATCTTGCCCAACGAAGCGCCCAAGCAGCACGAGAAACTGCTTTAAAGATTGAGGAATCGATTAAGATTAGTCATCGCAGCGTGATCGCTTCTGAGAAAGTGAATCAAAGCCTGACTCTCCTTGATCAAACCTCACTTCGAGTTGAATCCGGGTTCCAAGAAATTCTCAGTCAAACTCGTAACGTCAGTGAAGTCGTTATTCAAATTTCTCAAGCCACTCAAGAGCAATCGATTGGAGTTCAAGAAACAAAGAAATCTCTCAATCAAATCGATCAAGTTACACAGTCAAATGCCGCTCAAGCGGAGGAGACCTCGCAGGCGGCACAAAGCCTTATCGAACAGGTCCATGGACTCCACGAGGCCTTAAATCTCTTAAAAAATCTCGTTGAGGGAAGATCAGAGGAAAACAGAACTTCAATCCATATCTCCTCCCCCAAGGCCCCTCTCTCCCATCGAAGATTAAATTAATAAAAAATAATATATGCAATCGACTTGCAAACAACTTGACTTTAAATCTCACTGCAATATAAATTTTAAAAATTGATTTGAGGATTCAAATCAAAAGAACCACAACTGAAGAGGAGACAATGAAAAAAACAACTATTCAATCGATCGTTTTAACAGCGATCACTGCTTTTTCATGGGCAGGGGAACCGCAAAACGATAATAAAAATCTTAAAAAAGTTCTAGAAGAACAAGGAATCTACGTCGAAACCTCCAAACCTGGAATTAAGCTCAGTGGGTATGTCGATGCCGGTTACACTTATAATTTTACAAGCCGTAATGCGGTTCAACCGACGCGAGGAGGCAATGACGGAACGAATGCCAGCGAAAATGGGGGCGATTTTAATATTCATAACTTTAAAATGGTCCTTGAAAAAGAACTTCCGGAGGAAAATACGTGGGCGGCGGGATTCCGTGCTGATATCAACTATGGCGAAGATGCCTTACTCAAGGCTGGAAATACCGCGACAGATGGAGCCAGCGGTCTCTGGCTCCAACAGGCCTATGTCAACTTCAATACCCCCCTTGGCAACGGTCTGAAGTTAAAATTTGGTAAATGGTCGGCACTCACGGGGTTTGAAGCCCCTGAACGACCTGCAAACCCCAACATCACCGGGGGGGTTGTTGCCGCCTTTGAACCAGGAGAACATGTTGGACTCCTAGGAACCTATGAGGTTAATCGAAACCTTACCTTGAATCTCGGTGTTGCAAATCCGGATTGGGGAAATAATGCCGATGGCGTTTCATTCGCTCACGGAGGTAAAGGAACCACTAGTATCCTTTATACAGGGTCAGCGGTTGTTCAAAACGATTCGAAAAACCTGACATCGAAATTTATCTTGGTCTACAATCCCAACGGAGGAGCAGGTATCCTTCAAAACAACACGGTTGCAGGAGCAGCAAATCAAGTATTGAATGAAGGAGAATCCCTCCTTTTCAATCACAACTCCGTTTGGACTCCCTCCAGTTGTAACGATAAACTTATGCTCGGATACAATTCAGTCTTAGGATTCTACGACGACTACGCTCGTGCTGCAATTGGAGCCACTCCTCGAGAATATAACGAAAGCTATTGGGGAGTCGCAGGATACGCAAAGTATCTCTTTAATTCGGTATTCTCCTTGGCTCAACGTGTTGAATACGTCAGCAGTAATGATGGGGCGAAATTGGGGACTGTCGGCTCTGCACTCACTCCAACAAACCTCACTGGAAAAAACTCCGAAGTTCTTGGATTCACCACAACTGCTGGATTTAATCTCTGGTCAAATATGTTGCTTCGTTTTGAGTATCGAGCAGACTTCACGCATCTGAACGATAGTGCTGTAACCTCTGCCTCCCAAAATGGAGATGAGACCGTCGCTCACCTAGCGGCCGCACAAGTCGTCTATAGCTTCTAATTTTTGAGCCACTCAAAAATAACCCCCGTTTGGCATGCCAAACGGGGGTTTTATTTTATATCATAAATCGGTTAACCTAACTTCCTGAAAAAATTCTCGAATTTTTTGGATATTACCTATGAAAACAGGTTTTTTGGCTTAGAGCTTTCTGCCTACAGGAGCGATCCAGCTTGGGGGTGAGCTAAAGAGTTTATGGATTTTTAGTTTCTCGATTAACTTT
>CAMCYL010000003.1 GCA_945883905.1 Akkermansia muciniphila
AGCTTGCTTGTGAAATTAGAGCCCATAGTTGTGTTTCAATCCAATGGCTGGCAAAAGAACTTAAGATGAAAAATGAAAAATCCCTCAGAAACGGTATGAGTTTGTATCGTACTGGAAAATTGGGACAAAAGACATCATGACACGGGACCGGGAAAAAAAGAGCTCCAAAATTTGTAAGCGGCCTTAATTTGGAACTTTTTTTTCAAAGGGATATTTTTCGGATCCGCCCGACGGCCTTCAGCCTAATCGCCAATCGGATTGCGATTTACTCAGATTCCGGTCTCTCCATCAGACTCGCGGTGATATAATCACGATTGAGTCGAGAGATAAACTCAAGTGGGATTCCCTTGGGGCAAACCGCTTCACATGCTCCGGTATTCGTACAGCCACCGAACCCTTGGGCATCCATGACCTCGACCATTTTAAGGGAGCGACGATTGCGTTCCGGTTGTCCTTGGGGAAGGAGTCCCAGATGGGTGACTTTTGCTGAGACAAAAAGCATCGCGGAGGAGTTTTTACAGGCAGCGACGCAGGCCCCGCAACCGATACAATGGGCAGCATCAAAGGCGAGCTCTGCGGTTTCGCGACCAATCGGAAGGGCATTGGCGTCTGGAGCCTGTCCGGTATTAACAGAGATAAAACCGCCGGCTTGGATGATCTTATCAAAGGCGCTGCGATCGGTGACGAGATCCTTGAGGATCGGAAAGGGCTTCGCTCGAAACGGTTCGACCGTGATCGTCTCTCCGTCTTGGAAGCTGCGCATGTAAACTTGGCAGGAGGTGACTTTATCTTCAGGACCGTGGGGTTCGCCATTGATGACGCAGGAGCAGGTTCCGCAGATGCCTTCGCGACAATCGTGATCAAAGGCGATCGGTTCCTTTCCGGCTTTTGTGAGGTCATCGTTAACGACATCCAAGACCTCCATGAAGGATTGATTGGCATTGACGTTGTTTGCTTCGTAGGTCTCAAAGGACCCCGATGAAGTATGATCGGCCTGACGCCAGACTTTAAGTTTAAAATTCATTTGTAACTCCGTGTTGTGAGGTGAATCTCTTCGTAGGTCAGTTGTTCCGTATGACGAACAGGGATTTGATTTTTACCTTTGTACTCCCAGACTGCGGCATGAGCGAATTTTTCGTCATTGCGTTGGCACTCTCCCTCTTCGGTTTGATATTCTTCACGAAGGTGGCAGCCACAAGACTCTTCGCGTTCGAGTGCATCGCGACAAAGAAGTTCTCCGAGTTCAAGGAAATCAGCGACCCGTCCGGCCTTTTCGAGGGATTGATTAAGATTATTGGAGTCCCCGGGAACTTTAACGTTTTTCCAGAAATCCTCACGAAGGGCTTGGATCAGAGAGATTGCCTTTGTCAGACCGGTCTTATTTCGGGCCATGCCGCAATGATCCCAGAGAATTTTTCCAAGTTCTTTATGGTATTCGTTGATCGTTTTTGTTCCGTTGATCGAGAGGAGTTGTTTAATCTCCTCACGAACGGCTTTTTCTGCGGCTTGTGCTTCTGGGCAATCGGTCGCAGGCGTTTTTTGTTTCTGGTTGGCGAGGTAGTCGCCGATGGTATAGGGAATGACAAAATAGCCATCGGCAAGGCCCTGCATGAGGGCACTGGCTCCGAGGCGATTGGCTCCGTGATCAGAGAAATTGGCCTCTCCTAAGACGAAGAGCCCTGGGATGTTGCTCATGAGATTATAATCAACCCAGAGTCCTCCCATGGTGTAGTGAATCGCAGGGTAGATTCGCATCGGCTGTTGGTAAGCGTTTTCCCCCGTGATCTCATGATACATATCAAAGAGATTGCTGTAGCGTTCGCGGACTGTTTTTTCGCCTAGTCGTTGAATCGCCTCGGCAAAGTCGAGATAAACGCCGAGTCCCCCAGGGCCGACTCCCCGTCCCTCATCGCAAACTCGTTTCGCCGCTCGTGAGGCGATATCGCGCGGGGCAAGATTCCCGTAGCTTGGATACATTCGTTCAAGAAAATAATCACGATCGGTTTCCGGAATTTCGTGAGCGGCTCGTTTCTCCCCAACGGCTTTAGGAACCCAACAACGACCGTCGTTACGAAGGGATTCGGACATTAAGGTGAGCTTCGATTGATAGTCTCCAGAGACGGGAATACAGGTCGGATGAATCTGAGTGAAGCAAGGATTGGCGAAGCCCGCCCCCTTTTTGTGAGCGCGCCAGATCGCTGTAGCGTTTGATCCCCTCGCATAAGTGGAGAGATAAAAGACGTTTCCGTATCCCCCTGTTCCGAGGATTACGGCATCCGCCATATGGGTTTCGATTTTTCCAGTGACGAGATTACGAGTGACGATTCCTTTGGCATGCCCATCGACGAGAATGAGATCGAGCATTTCAGTGCGGGGGAACATCTGAACTTTTCCGAGGCCGATTTGGCGACTGAGGGCGGAATAGGCCCCGATGAGAAGTTGTTGTCCAGTGGCTCCGCGTGAGTAAAAAGTACGAGAGACTTGAGATCCCCCGAAAGAGCGATTAGCGAGAAGTCCGCCGTATTCACGTCCGAAGGGAACCCCTTGGGCGGCGCATTGATCGATGATATTGATACTGACTTGGGCGAGTCGATAGACGTTGGCTTCGCGAGCGCGGAAATCACCCCCTTTGATGGTATCGTAGAAAAGACGTTTAATGCTATCGCCATCATTTTGATAGTTTTTAGCGGCGTTAATTCCCCCTTGAGCGGCAATCGAATGAGCACGTCGAGGGCTATCTTGGAAACAGAAGCATTTAACGTTGTATCCGAGTTCAGCCAGAGAGGCGGAGGCCGCCCCGCCCCCGAGTCCAGAGCCGACGACGATGACTTTATATTTTCGCTTATTCGCTGGATTTACCAACTTGAGATTCATCCGATGGGAGTCCCATTTCTTTTCAAGAGGACCAGAGGGGATTTTGGGATCGAGTTTCATGGGGGATCTTTCGGTTGTATTTAAAAATGTTTTAAAATTTTTAAGAGGGATTAGAAATCTTTGAGTTGAAAGAAAATAGCGAGAGGAACTCCGCTCATCCCGACAAAGATGAGTCCTGCGAAAATTCGAGCTAAGTTCATTTGAAGGGGGAGATAACGTTTATCACTCCATCCAAGGGATCGGAACATACTTTGGAGTCCGTGACTTAAGTGAAGCGAGAGGAGTCCGACACCAACGACGTAGATTCCGACGAGCCACGGATTTTGGAAAGCATGAACCACCATGGCGTAAACATCATGGCGACCTTTTAGATCTTGTTGAAAATATTCAGGAGTACCGGGGACCGTGCGGACGGTGAAGTGGAGGAGATGAAAAATAATGAAACCTAAAACAATACAGCCACTCAGCGTCATCGATCGCGAGGCCCAAGTGGTGCCGAGGGTTTTAGATTCGGCATATTTTTCAGGGGCAGCCGCGCGATTGGCGATCGTGAGGGTGATCGCCGCCCAGAGATGAAGAGCGACAACGGCGAGGAGTCCTAAGCGGAATCCCCAGAGAACAAAGGCTTTGGATTGAATGAGTTGTGCGTAATCGTTCAAGGCCTCGGCTCCAGCAAATACTTGCCAGTTACCCAACATATGGATGATCACAAAACCAAAGAGAAGGACTCCTGTGAAAGCCATGAGGATCTTCTTGCCGATTGTGGATTGAAAAAGTCGTTTGAGAATCATGAGGGGGAGAGTATTTTTTAAGAGGGAAAAGTCAAAGAGAGAGATGGCGAGGCGGAACGATTTTACTTCTGCTAATGGCTCACTCTGAATCTCTTATCGAGAAAAAGTAAAGATCTCAGTTTGACGAAAGTAAAAACACCCAGTAAGATCGTTTCGTGGAATGGATTAAACGGTCGTACACCGACATTAAAAATGGTGCAGAAGAGGGGAACCTTGATGCGATTTGTGCTTTGGGAATTTGTTACAGCAAAGGCCTAGGAGTTACACAGGATTATAAGGTTGCATTTGATTACTTTAAAAAAGCAGCCAAGGGAGGGGATGTGGAGGCGACCTTTCAAATGGGGGTAGCCTATGCTCACGGTTTTGGGGTCGAGCAGAATTTCGTAGAATCGGTTAAATGGCTTTCATCGGCAGCCCATCAGGAGCATCCGGGGGCGCAAGATAGTTTGGGTGTGCGTTACGCGACGGGACAAGGGGTTACTCAGAATGATCGTGAAGCGATTGTTTGGTTTACAAAGGCGGCAGAAAAGGGATATGGGGTGGCTCAGTTTAATTTAGCGATTGCTTATGTTCAGGGACAAGGGGTTCCACAGGATTACTATCAGGCCTATATTTGGTTTTCATTAGCGGCCTTAAAAGGAGATTCGATGGCGGCGGATAGTCGCGATAGTGTTGCAGAGTGTTTGGAAGGGAAGCAACAACTTGAGGCCAACAAGATTATAAAAGAGAAGTTGGCAAAAGAGATGTTGGCGAAGCCAAATTGATTTAATTCTAAATAATCCCATTTCATGCATTAGGAATTTAAAAAATGGAGCGCCGCCGGCTTGGCGGCATGGATCAGGGGTGGATTTAACCCCGAAAGCATCCGCATTGGCGTCAAGCTAACACAAAAAAAGACAGTTTTTTAACCGCGGGGTAAACGGAGGCCAACGGAGGAAAATTCAATTCGCTATTTATTTGAATGCCAAATCAACTGCCTTTTTTTCCCTATTAAAAACAGTATTCACCTCCGTTTCCCTCCGCTTACCCCGCGGTTAAAATTGTAGTTTCTCTTCCCCTTAAGTTGACGGCTATGCGATCCGTCAGATGACGGACGGGGTTAAAGGGTGAGGAGGAAAAGTCAAAATACCCCCCCCTTCGCCCATGCCGCCGGGCCGTCGGAGCTCCATTTCTTTTTCACCATTCTGGTGACATACTTTAGCGATAAAATCGATTTCTAGCCCAGAATCGGGGTTAAATCGCCTCTAATAGCTTTTGATGGATTCCCCCAAAGCCGCCGTTACTAAAGATGACGACGATGTTGTTGGGTTGAAGTTGAGGGAGGATGGATTGAATAATGTGATCGACGCTTGGTTCGTAAAAGGCTGCTTTGCCTTTCTTTTTTAAATCCTCGACGATTTTTTCTGGATTGAGTCGTTGATCGAGTGGAAGTTTTTCCAAGGAGGCGACCTGAGCAACGTAGATCCCATCGGCATAGCCGAGAGCTTGGGGAAGATCATCTTGAAAAACGGCTCGACGAGTGGTGTTGCTGCGGGGTTCAAAAATTGCCCATATTTTTTGTCCCGGGTAGCGAACAAGCAGCGCTTTTAAGGTTTCGCGAATCGCGGTGGGGTGATGTCCAAAATCATCGATAAGAGTGATTCCTTTACGGACTCCACGGATCTCTTGGCGTCTTTTAATTCCTCCGAAGGAGAGGAGTCCGGACTTTATTTTTTCAAAAGGAATTTGATAAAAGTGGGCAGCGGCGATGGCCATTGCGGCATTTCGGACGTTGTATTCGCCGACCATGGGGAGATGAAAGGATTGTCCGAACATTTCGAAGGTGGAGCCGTCTGAGAGGAGTTTCAGGTTTTCGATTCTGGCTCCGGCCTGGGGAGAGAATCCAACGGAAAGAATGGGGGCTTGTGCGTGCGGGGTGACGGCAAGGGCATGGGGATCATCGGCGTTGACGAGGATCATTCCATTTCGAGGAACGATGTTCACGACCCGTTTGAAAGAGAGTTGGATTGCTTCCAGATTTTCGTAGATGTCGGCATGATCAAATTCGACATTATTAATAATGAGAAGTTCAGGGAGGTAGTGATTGAATTTACTCCGTTTATCAAAATAAGCGGTGTCGTATTCATCCCCTTCGATGATCCAATGCTTTCCCTCCTGTTTTTTGCAGCCTTGATCGAAATTCAAGGGAATGCCGCCGATCATGTAAGAGGGTTTTTCGCCCGCGTGTTCAAAGAGCCAGGCCGTGAGGGAAGTGGTCGTTGTTTTTCCGTGGGTTCCAGAGACGACAATGTTATGAGTTTTCCGGAGAAAATAAAATTTGAGAACCTCGGGGAGTGAGAGATAGAATTTTTTTGATTCAAGTGCCGCTTCAAGTTCTGGATTACCTCGACTAATGGCGTTGCCAACGACGAGGATGGTATCATCTGCGGGAAGGTTTTCAGGTCGATACCCTGCCATAATCTTGATTCCTTTTTGCTCAAGAAAAGTCGACATGGGGGGATAGATGTTTTCATCAGATCCAGAAACATTGTAACCGAGATCTTTGAGCATTGCGGCAACGGAGCCCATGGCGGTTCCGCAAATACCGAGAAAATGAAAGGATTGAGCTTGGGGTAACATAAAACGGGAGAGAGAAAAAATAAAACAGTAAAGAGATATAGAGAGGGTAGGGATTAGTAATTCACTTCATCGACGAGGTGTTTTGAGGAGCGATGAGGGAGTGCCTTGGGTTTGGCTTTATCGAGGAGTTGATCGATTTCTTTCATGTGTAGATCAGGAAGTGGAAGGGAGTTATCCCACGCTTTGACGAGTTTTGAGATACCACAGGTCACGAGATTAAAGCGCCAGCGGATTGACTCAACGAGGTAGGGGTTAAAGCTGTAAAAGCCGAGATATTTGCGGTCTTGAGTTTTTTTGGCGTTATTAATTTGTCGGCAGACAAGTACCGCTCGACTTTTATCGCTTTGGAACAGAACCAGGTGATAGTTCTGAAGCTTTTTGTGTTGCATCGGAATGAAATCGATATTTTTACGATTTTTAGGCGTTTTTCCGTAGGCCCAAATGCGAACGCAATCGGAATCTTTCGAGATACTTTCTAATAAGGTTTGGTACTGCTTAAAGTCTTCGAAGTCGGAGAAGCTGACGATGAGGTCTCCCCCGCGGACCTCTGAGGAGAGATCGATAATCGCATTGCTGACGCCGAGAACGGTATCTGCATCAAGAACGTGATGGAGATCTGTATCCGGGATAACCACGGCTTCACCAAGAGTAATTTTTTTGTTTTTTTTGCGACTTTGATGGACACGGACAGCGCTCGGGGTCGACTTCTTTGGGCACAGATATTTCTTAATCGCCTTGTTAAATTTCTTGGCGGTTGCTTTTTCGCATTTAGTAACAGCTATCATGATTATTCGGTTCGGTCAAAATTGATCCCATAGTAGTAATCTGGTATTTGGATTCGGGCAAATGATTTTTTTAAGAAATGTAAAATAAAAGTGAGGTTTAAGGAGCGGAAACAGGATCTTCCGACCAAAGATGCCCCATCGGCAGACGATAATAGGTATAAATTCCCTCTCCTTTTTTTCCTTCAACTCGGTAGGGACCTGTGAGTTCTTCGCAATCGACTCCGATGAGCTGCGCGGCATTGGGGCCGATATGACAGCGATTTCCACTACCACTGGAGGAGATTCGATGGGCATAGTTAATAGGGGGACCGATCAGTAAGATTTGTTCGCCGATCGCTTTACTGGAGACTTGCGAGATATCCATCCATCCGTATTCGAGGGCAATTTTGAGGCTAGGACCTTCGGGGAAGGGCCATTCAAAATTACTGGTGGGATCGTTGAGAATAGAGCACTGTCGAGCCACTGCTTTTGCGATTTGAGCAGAGCATTCAAGAACTTCGGTTCTATTTTTAAGAATGGCAATAAAGGCATCTCCCATGAACCCAATGACATGACCGTTATGAGATTCAACCGCATTGACTCCCTCTTTAAGGACATCGGCAATTCGTTTGGCGATATTTTCACCGAGCGATCGATCAACGAGAGTGGTGAATCCGTTGATGTCAACGAGCATAGCAAAGGCTTGGATCGAGCCATGGCGTGGAAAATCGGACATGACGGAAACTTAAGAACTATTTTGAAGAATCACAATGAATTTTTCTTCAGTGTTAGTTCTCACTTTAGGATTTAAATTCATATCCGGCCAAAACGAATCTGGATTTGAGAGGGGAATTAGAGGAGGGGGATTGAAATTCTAAAACAGTTCTCGCGCAACGACGCGACGCCGCAACGTCAGAGAAGGAGAGGATCGTGAGCTCTTTCCTTTCGGCGCCTCCAGAGAATCTCTCCCGTTTCTTTGAAAAAAGGATTTTCAAAAAACGATCGAGTTTCTCTGGAGGGGATCGGTTTCACCTCTCCTCGGAAAGAGCTCACGATCCTCTCAGTGGTAAATTCTCGGATTTTTTTGTATGAAATGGGGGGGAGTTCTGATCCCAAGAGCGTAAGCGATATATCCCTGTTTTTAAAAAGAGATCGAAAGCTCGTTTTCGAGAACTTTTTAAAAATAGGAAGGAGGCTCGCAAGAGCCGTGGTCAGAACGAAGGGGGAGGTAGGGATTTAACGTGGCGTCGTCGCGTCGTTGCGTGAGACAATGTATTTAAGTTTTTTAGTGGACAGTAATGCTCTTTCCCATTTCTATTGAAAGTCAATCAGAAGATTCTCAGGAATGCATGAGACCAAAGATCTCTTCGACTGCTTTTTTGCGGTAGGCAAAGATTTTCTCGAGTTGAGGGCGAACCAAAATTGGATGGGCCATCTGTCCCAACCAACCAAAGGAGAGGCCGTAATGAATTCGATCGGTGATTAAGGTTCCCCCGGGAATTTCTGTAAAGTGATGTTGGTGATGCCAAAAGCGATAGGGGCCAAACCGCTGTTCATCGACAAAGAGAAAGGGGGCCTCGACGTGGGAGATCTCCGTGATCCATTGGAGTCTGATTCCAGGAAAAGGAGAGACCCGATGCGTGATGATCATGCCTGGATGAACCTCCTCTTTGCCGAGATGATGGGATTGAAATCCGAGAGCGGGGGGAGTGATTTTTGCGAGATTATTGGCATTGCTAAAAAAACGCCATAATTCTTGGATCGGGACTGGGGCCTTTTGGGTGACTTCAAGTTCGTAAAGTTTCATCGAGAGGAGACTGACAGAGATTTAATCCCTGTCAAAGAAAGGGAATTTTAGAGGCGAATTCTTTTTCAGTGAGAGAAGCGTAACAAATTATCAAATAAGGGATGAAAACCGATGGAATACAAAATTGGGTTGTTTTAGCCTTGGGATTGTCTTAAGGTTTTTCTTCCTTTTAAAAAAAGAGTTTGAATGAGTGACTTCTATTATTTTGATAACAATGCGACCACGGCGATTGCCCCTGAGGTATTTGAGGGGATGGTGCCGTTTTTGACGGAGCATTATGGGAATCCTTCGAGTGCCTACGGTTTTGGGAAGAGGGTTCGAATTGCCGTGGAACAGGCGAGGTCTCAGGTCGCTGCCCTGATTAATGCGGATCCGAGTGAGATCTATTTTACGAGTTGTGGAACGGAGGCGGATAATACGGCGATCTGGTCGGCCTTACGGTCATCAAAGAAAAAGCATATCATTACCTCCCAAGTCGAGCATTCGGCTATTTTGCATATGGGGGAAAATCTGGAGCAACAGGGATATGGAGTGACTTGGCTTGCGGTCCGCTCGGATGGAACGCTCGATTTAGCAGCGTTGGAGGAGTCGATTCGTCCGGATACCGCGGTAGTTTCATTGATGTGGGCGAATAATGAGACGGGGGTCCTTTTCCCGATTGAAAAAATTTCGGCAATCTGCCGCGAGAAAAAAGTTCTTTTTCATACCGATGCCGTTCAGACCCCTGGAAAAGTGAAGATTGATGTGAAGAGTGTTCCTGTTGATTTTTTAGCTCTTTCAGGACACAAGTTGCATGGTCCGAAGGGGGTTGGTGTTCTGTATGTGCGAAAAGGGGTTCCGTTGATACCCTTTCAGATTGGCGGAGGGCAGGAGCGCGGTAAGCGTGCGGGGACCGAAAACGTTGCATCGATCATTGGATTAGGCAAAGCGGCGGAAGTGGCGCAGGAGGGGTTGATTGAGGAGCAGACTCGAGTCCGAGCGATGCGAGATCGATTTGAAAATCGAATCCTTGAACTCATTTCCGGAGTACGAGTGAATGGAAATCGGGAGGAGCGACTGCCGAATACCTCGAATCTCTGTTTTACGGGCGTCGATGCGCAAGATTTACTGGCGGCTTTAGATGCTCAGGGGATTTGTTGTTCTGCCGGTTCTGCTTGTACCACGGGATCGGTCGAGCCCTCGCATGTGTTGAGTGCGATGGGGGTTTCGGAGCGTGACGCTAAAAGTTCCTTGAGATTTTCCTTTAGTCATTTTAATCAGGAATCGGAGATTGATCGGGCATTGGAGATTATTCCAAAAGTGGTCGGGAGTCTTTGACGTCATCTCGATCAAGCGTGGATTTTGCCCATGTTTTAGGCAAAGTCTTTAGATTGAATTTTGTCGGATCGACCGTCAAAAATAAGTTTTGATTTGATCGGTGAATTAGAGGAGGGGGATTGAAATCCTAAAGCAGTTCTCACGCCACGCCGCGACGCCGCAACGTCAGAGAGGGAGAGGATCGTGAGCTCTTTCCTATCGGCGCCTCCTTTGTCGACTACCGCCTCCCGAGAATCTCTCCCGTTTCTTTGAAAAAAGGATTTTCAAAAAACGATCGAGTTTCTCTGGAGGGGTTCGGTTTCACCTCTCCTCGGAAAGAGCTCACGATCCTCTCAGGGAGAAATTCTCAGATTTTTTATAGAATTTTTTTCAATGTGGCTTTATTGATTCCAAGGATTTTTGCGGCTTTGGATTCATCGTTGTCAGAGGCGTGAAGGGCGCGGATGGCGAGGGCTTTTTGGACGGTTTCGATCAGGGGGGAGTCGGCGTTTTGACGGAGGGATTCGAAGAGTTGATCGAAGAGCTGTTCTTGATTGGGGGTCGAGAAACTTTGAGGGGAGGAGGAGGCGGTGGAAGAGGCGGTTGTGACTCGGCCTTTTGTAAATTCTTTGGGGAGATGATGGGGGAGAATCGTGGAGCCGGAGGTCATGACCATGCAGCGTTGGAGGCCGTTTTCGAGTTCGCGGACATTTCCCGGCCAGGAATTCGATTGGAGGATCTCTAAGGCTTCCGCCGAGATTTTGGAGGGGGAGTTGGGTGTTTTGAGGCGAATCTTATTCATGAAGTATTCGACGAGAAGAGGGATATCGCCCGTCCTTTCTCGGAGAGGGGGCAGATCGAGATGAACGACGTTGAGGCGGTAGTAGAGATCCTCTCTGAAACTTTTTTTCTCGACCATTGTGAGTAGATCTTTATTCGTCGCCGCGATAATCCGGACATCGGTTTTCATCGATTCGTTATTTCCAAGGCGTGTGAATTCCCCTTCTTGGAGAACCCGTAGAAATTTAGCCTGAGTGGCAAGGGGCATTTCCCCGATTTCATCGAGGAAGAGAGTCCCGCCGTCGCATTGTTCGAATTTGCCGATGCGTTGATTCATCGCTCCGGTAAAGGCCCCTTTTTCGTGTCCGAAGAGTTCGCTTTCGAGAAGGTTATCGGGAATTGCGGCGCAATTGAGAGCGACGTAAATGTTTTTGAATCGAGGACTATTTTGATGAATGGCACGAGCGACAAGTTCTTTGCCGGTTCCACTTTCTCCGGTGATTAAAACGGTGGCGGGAGTGGAGGCGACTTGACCGATGATTTTATAGACCTCCTGCATGGGAGGCGCATTTCCGATAATGGTTTGACGAAGCTCTTCGGCAGAAAGTTTTGTGGGAAAAGTGGTGACCTCTGTTTTTTGAGTGAGGGCGGCTTGAAGGGCTCGGGCGATGAGCGCTTTGAGTAAGGGGATATCAAACGGTTTTAAGATATAGTCGTAGGCTCCGAGCTTCATGGCTTCGATTGCGGTTTGTGAGGTCCCGTAAGCGGTCATGACGATGACGATTTGCTTTGGGTTATGGAGTCGGAGTTCACGGAGTCCATCGAGTCCGTTGCGATTTCCCATCCGGATATCGGTGACAATCAGGTCTGGGTTTTCGGCTTTTGCGAGTTTAAGTCCGGATTCAGGGGAATCGGCGGTGAGGATTTCGATCGGCTCTTTTTCCAGGAGTCGTTTGAAGGAGTAGTGGACATCGGCTTCGTCATCGATGAGGAGCAGTTTTTGTTTCACAAAAACGGATATTAGGAGTCACTTCTGTCCAAAACAAGTTTTGATTTGCGATGGGAGCGCGTGAGACAATGTCTTTAATATTTTTCATTCAAACTGACCCCAACTGGACTGTGACCCCGGTGACTCCAGTGCACCGAGTCAGGCTGATGCCTGACGGCTTTTTGACTTTAAAAAATAAAAAATCCGCATGATGGGCTGAAGGGCTAAACGATTACTGCAGAGAAAAAGAAACTCGACTTAAAAAAATCTCTCTAGCACACTGTATATATGGTTAATATCCTCAAAGACATTACGGTCAAAGCCGTTCAATTACCACGACACCAACGTCTAGTGTTGGCAGGTTTTTTACTTGATATGGACGGGCCTGACCCCAAAGAGCTTGACCAAGCATGGGATGTCGAGATCAAAGAAAGAGTTAAGGCCTTTGATGCAGGCTTAATTCAATCAGATTCTATCGAAGTGATTCAAAAAAAGATGAAAATGCGCTTTGCGCAATGAAGATAAAAATTATCCGACCTGCCAGTAATGAATTGATCAGGGCAGTTGAATACTACGAAAGTGAGCAAGCCGGTTTAGGGCTTCGATTTTGGAATGAAGTCGACGAATATATTCGGTGGATAAAGTCTAATGCCACTGTTCCTCGGCTTCGCTCAAATTTATATCGACGTGTGAATTTGAAAATATTTCCATATCATCTTGTGTATTCAATAAGAGAAAAGAATATCATCATTTGGGCTGTAGCTAACAGCCACAAGAAGCCCGAACATTGGAAATCAAGAATTAGGAAATAATTTGATCCTGGTTCAATTGCCTAGATTGCTCAGCCACCGTATAAAATACCCGCAGTCCTTCTTCTCTAAATATCTCTCAAACAATCGGAATAAACACCGAGTTTCCCAAATGCTGTAAATTTAGCTTATTTTTACATAAAAACAAGTAATATTATACAGTTATTATACAAGGGTATATCTTTATAATCAACGACTTACAACATTTTTTTTCATTTCTGGGCTTGACGATTGGGGAGGAAAGTGGTTAAAAGTGGGGGAAGCTGGAGAACAATCCACAAAAAAAGAGAATATGGCCACCGGATACCAAGGTAATTTTGAGCGCTCCTTTGATCAAAAGGGACGGATGACCGTGCCCTCGGATTGGCGGACAACGGCTCATGAAAAAAGATTGAGTGTGATTCCTTTTAAGGGTCATCTCCGGGTTTATCCGCAGATATGGGTCGATGCTCAACAGGAAAAGTTGAGTGGTTTGAAGATGAATGATCCGAAGGTGAAGGCTTGGGGAGATCTTCAAAGTATCAGTCAAGCGGCGGAGGCCGATGATCAAGGGCGACTGATGGTTCGCAATGAGTTGCGAGAGGTTGCGGTTTTGTCGGGGAATTTATTGCTTTTGGGAAAAGGAAGTCATTTTGAGATCTGGACTCTGGAGGAGGGGCGTAAGCAGCTCCCTGCGAAGACGACATTTGAGGATGTTGCGGGAGTCCTGGATCTTTAGAGAACAATATGCGAGCGAGAAACTGGATCCAAATTCGACTGAAAATGAATCAGCGAGTTTGTCCTCTCCAAGGTTTCAAGGCGCGTGTGTGGAGTCAGTGTCGTGAATCCAAAACCCGTACATCATCCGGTCTTATTGGAGGCGTTTTTGGACGCCGTTCAGCCGAAGCCCGATGAGCGATGGATTGATGGGACCTTTGGTCGCGGCGGACATACGAATGCCTTATTGGAACGGGGAGTGAAAGTACTGGCGTTTGATCAAGATGCGGAGGCCGAGGCCGCCGCGGTTTTGGTCAAGGAACGTTGGGGGGAGTCGTTTCACTTTTTCCGTGAGAATTTTCGGGAGATGAAGCGGGTGAGTGAGTCGGTGGGATGGGAGAAGGTGGAGGGGATTCTTTTGGATCTCGGAGTTTCATCTCCACAGTTCGATCAGGCGCATCGTGGATTTAGTTTTCGGATGGAGGGACCTTTGGATATGCGGATGGATGAGCGTCAGTATTTAACGGCGGCGCGAATTATTTCCGGAGAGTCAGAGGAGGGGTTGAGTCGGATTTTTTGGGAGCTTGGTGAGGATCGGGATTCTCGAAAGATTGCTCGGGCCATTGTTCAGGCGCGGGAAGTGAATCCGATTGAGACGACGACGCAGTTAGCAGCGCTCGTGACGGCAACGGTGCCGTGGCGGAAGGCGAAGGGGATTCATCCGGCGACGCAAGTTTTTCAAGCCTTGCGGTTGAAGGTGAATGAGGAGATTTCGGTATTGGAGGAGGTTTTGCCTGAGGGAACCGCTCTTTTATCGGAGGAGGGACGGTTTGCGGTGATTAGTTTTCACTCGGGAGAGGATCGGAGAGTGAAGCGGTTTTTTCAACAGCACGCAGCGGCGGAGTTGGAGAATCCGAAAAATGGTTGGTTGGAACCGAATCCGGAGCGTTGGTATGGACGGGTCAAACGATTTTTGCCTGAGGAAGTGGAATTAGAGCGTAATCCGAGATCGCGCAGTGCGCGACTGAGGGTGGCATGGAAAAGTTTAAAGGAAGAAAAAAAGAGGAAATATTATGAGCCGAAATCGAGTTAAAAGCAGTCAGTCCCTTAATCTGGCGACGGTTCTTTTTTGGGTCGTACTCGTGGGGATGATCGCCTCGTTGGGGGTGAGTTATCTCGTTTTAAAGAATCGAATTATTCGGATTGCGGAGGAGTCTCGAAAACAGGAGGTTGAGCTTTTGCGTTGGAAAGATCGGAATGCACAGCTTCAAGCGGCGATCCAGACCTTGCGTTCCCCCAAGGAATTGGAGAAGAAAATTTCTGGAATGGGACTTGTTCGGGTCTCTGAGTTGCAATGGATTCGGATGGATAATGTTCCGGAGACAAAGTTAGTCCGTGGAATGAATTTTGACGGAAGGGAACCCTAATCAATGTCTTTGCGCGACCGAGCTTTGGTTTTGACCTGTTGTTTAGCGTTCGGCTTTACGATCGTCTCGCTCCGGCTTGTGCAAATTCAGATTATGGATGGAGATCGCTTTCATCAAGAGGCGATTCGAAATCACTTTGAGCGGGTGGAGGTGACTCCGACTCGAGGGATGATTTTAGATTCTCATGGGACGATTTTAGCGAAGACCCATGTCGTTTATGATCTTCGTCTCGATGGGAAGGAGCTAAAGAATCCGGAACAGACTTTGCCGTTAATTGCAAAAATTTTAGAGATTCCGATAGCTCAGTTGAAGAGCGTTTATTCGCCGACCAAGCGTTTTGAGTTATTGAAAACAGGACTGACGGAGGAGACGGTTTCGGCGTTGAAGGCGTTGAAGTTGAAGTCACTGATTTTTCAACGGAAAGCGGTTCGTGCTTATCCGAATGGAGAGCATGCGAGTCATGCGATCGGTTTTGTGGATGGACAATGTTCGGGGGTGATGGGAATTGAGCGTTTGATGAATAAGGAGCTCAAAGGAGTTTCGGGAGAGCGCTGGATTGAGCGGGATGTACGCAAAAGAGAGATTGCCGCTTATCGTCGCAAGGATGTTCGTCCAGTGGATGGAATGAACGTTCAACTCACCTTGGATTTAGGGATTCAACATGTGGTGGAGGAGTCGATCTCTCGTGTGATGGAGAAGACCAAGGCGAATGCCGTTTACTCGATCGTCATGCGACCCAAGACAGGGGAGATTTTAGCGATGGCGAGTCGACCGAACTTTGATCCGAATCAAGGGGGAGCGAAGGAGTTGAGTCAGTTACGAAATCGTTGTTTAACGGATGTGGTGGAGCCTGGATCGACCTTTAAGATCGTGACCTTGGCGGGGATTTTGCAAGAGGGGTTGATGAATTTGAATACTCAGATTTTTTGTGAGAATGGAAGTTTTTATTTTGGGGGGAGATTACTGCATGATGATGAAGCGAATGGGGTTTTGACTGTGGAGGAGGTGCTTGCGCGTTCGAGTAATATTGGGTTTTGTAAGATGGGATTGGCTTTAGGGGATGAGCGACTTTATACCTATGCAAAACAGTTTGGGTTTGGGAGTTCGACGGGATTGATGCCGGGGCAAGGAGAGAGTGCTGGAATCTTAAATCCGTTGCATCGTTGGACGAAGGTTTCGATTTCACGAATACCGATGGGACATGAGATTGGGGTGACGCCGATTCAGATGGTGAGTTCGTATGCGGCGATTGCGAATGGGGGTCGACTCATGGAGCCGAGATTGATTCGTTCGATTTCCGATAATCAAGGGAGAGTCTTGAAGGCCTTTCCTCCGCATGTGATTCGTCAAGTCGTGCAGGAGAAAACAGCGGATTTAGTTTCCGAGGCATTAACACGCGTTCTGTCCTCTGAGGGAACAGGAAAGCGGGCGAATGTTCCTGGATTTAATGTGGCGGGAAAAACGGGGACGGCACAGAAGGTGATCAATGGGACTTACTCGAAGGAGAAATATCTGGCCTCATTTATTGGGTTCATGCCTCAGGAGAATCCGGAGTTTGTTATTTTAGTGATGGTCGATGAGCCGAAGGGACGGGAGTATCATGGAGGGCAAGTGGCGGCTCCTGCCTTTGCGGAGATGGCGACTCAAATTGCGCAGTCGTTGAATTTAGTCCCTCGGAGTGCTCCGGCAACCAAGGCGGCTTTATGAGGTTGGATCAATTACAGGCATTGTTGCCTCAAGCCATTTTTAAGGGAGAACTTCAAGGGGAGATTCAGGGGTTAAGCTATGACTCTCGTCGGATTCGATTGGGGGATCTCTTTTTTGCATGGAAAGGGGAAAAATCGGATGGGCATCAATATTTACTTCAAGCTTTTGAGAAGGGGGCTGTCGGAGTGGTTGTCGAAAAAATATCGTCGGCGTTGCCTCCTCGATTTTTGCAGATTGAGGTGAAGCGTGTTCGTGAGACACTGGCTCGTGTGGCTGCGGCTTTTCATGGGGAGCCGAGTCAGAAGATCGCTTTAGTGGGAGTCACGGGAACCAACGGAAAAACGACGGTTGCTTTTTTAACCAAACATCTTCTTCAAGCGAGTGGATGGAATTCAGGATTGATCGGGACAATTCGTTACGAAATTGGCGATCGTGTGATCCCTTCGACGCGAACGACTCCGGAGGGCTCTGATTTACAAGATCTTTTTTCGCAAATGGTGAGAGATGGGGCCCGAGCCGCGGTCATGGAGGTTTCCTCCCATGCTTTAGATCAGGGGCGAGTGGCGGGAACGAAGTTTCAGGTCGGAATTTTTACAAATCTGACGCAAGATCATTTAGATTATCACGGATCGATCGAGAACTATTTTCATTCTAAGTTAGGACTTTTTTCGGGATTAGAATCCGGAGCTTGTGCGGTTATAAATCTCGATGATCCCCGAGCGAAGACAGTTCTTCAGTCCCTTCCCTCCCATGTCACTCCTTTTACCGTGAGTGTTGAGGCGCATTCGGAGGCGATGTTGTTTGCTCGTAAGGTGGTTTGTCATACAGGGGGAACAGAGTTTGAGTTGATCTATCAAGGGGCGACCTTTGCGATTTCGACCCCACTTTTGGGGATGTTTAATGTGGCAAATACCCTTTGTGCGATGGCGGCGGCTTTGGCATTAGGGATTTCGACGGAGAAGATGATCGATCATTTATTGACGATCCCTCAAGTTCCGGGACGACTTGAAAAAGTGATTCGTCGAGATGGACTTACGGCGGTCGTCGATTATGCCCATACGGAGGATGCGTTGCGAAAAACATTAATGACCCTTCGGGATTTAAATCCGAGAAAGTTAGTGGTGGTCATCGGCTGTGGGGGCAATCGAGATGTGACGAAGCGTCCGAAGATGGCGCGGACGGCAGTGGAGTTGGCCGATCTTGCGATCTTTACCTCCGATAATCCACGTAATGAATCGATCACGGCGATTTTAGATCAAATGGAGTCCGGAGTTTTGGGATCGAAGAACTATCTTAAAATTGAAGATCGAAAAGCGGCGATTGTAAAGGCGTTGAGCGAGGCTGAATCGAGTGATCTCATTTGTGTTGCGGGGAAGGGACATGAAGTGACTCAGGAAGTCGGGGGGCGATATCTTTCTTTTGATGATTGCGAAGTCGTTCGTGAGTGCATGGGGGATCTTGTATGAGAGAGGTCTCTTTTGAGCAACTGGCCGAGGGGATGCAAGGAACGCTTGTTCGAGGTTCAGGCATTGTCACTCGTTTGCATACGGATACGAGAACGATTCGTGGCGGAGACTGTTTTGTTGCGTTGAAGGGCGAGAATTTTGACGGTCATCATTACGTTTTAGGGAGTGCTGAAGGGGGAGCGGTGGCGGCGGTCGTTTCTAAGATTCCAGAGGGAGATTTTCCTGAATCCTTTGGATTTATTCTCGTGGATGATCCGTTGAAGGCGCTTCAGCGCTATGCACAGTTTTATCGTCAGAGTTTGAAGGTTCGAGTCGTGGGGATTACGGGGAGCAGTGGAAAGACGAGCACAAAAGAATTTATTAAATCGGTTCTTTCTCAAAAATTTAAAACCGTCGCAACGGTTGGAAACTTAAATAATCATATTGGGGTTCCTTTGACGCTGCTTTCGTTAGAGGCTGAAACGGAGTGGGCGGTGGTGGAGATGGGAATGAATCATCCTGGAGAAATTGAGCCGTTGGCAGTGATGAGTCAGCCGGAGTTCGGGGTGATCACTCGAATTGGTCAAGCTCATCTTGAGAATTTTAAAAACATTCAAGGGATTGCGCAGGAGAAATCGGAGTTACTTCGTTTTCTTAAGCCGACGGGGAAGGCCTTTATTCCGAGTGAAGATTCTTTTTGTTCTTATCTCAGTGGACGGACGGTCGCTTCGATTATTTATGTGGGAGAGTCGAGTTCCTCTGGATGGAAAGCGAGTGAGATTCGAGTGACGGCTCAGGGGATTGATTTTCAGTTAGAGCATAACGGCGCACGGATTCCAGTGCAACTTTCGCTTTGGAATCGGGTGATGATTCAGAATGCGCTCTTGGCAGCGGCGGTGGGATGGGAGGCTGGACTGACGATGGAGCAAATTGTGAGTGGACTTCAAAAAGTTGAACTTCCTGGGCAAAGAATGAAGGTTTTTCGGAATACGGGAGGGATTTGGATTAATGATGCTTACAATGCCAATCCGGAGTCGATGGCGGCGGCCGTTGATACCTTAATGGAAATTCCCTTTGAGGGGGTGCGAGTGGCGGTTTTAGGCAGTATGGGAGAGTTGGGGGTTCAAGCGGAGTTGCTTCATCGGGAGGTTGGATCCTATGCCGCTCGACGTGGGGTCAGTCAAGTGGTTGCGGTGGGTCCGATGGCGGAGTCGATTGCGGAAGGGGTTCGTCATGTGACGGAATCGAACACGAAAGTGGTGACTGCGATCGATGCGGAAGAATCGATTCAAATTTTAGAGTCTTCAAATGAAAAACGAGCGGTGTTGGTAAAGGGGTCTCGATTTATGAAATTGGAAACCGTGGTGGAGCATTTCACTGGTCAAGGGGGGGGACACTAAGATGTTTTACTATCTCCATCAATGGGCGACGGATTTGGGATTTCTGAATGTCTTTCGTTATGTGAGCTTTCGCGCCATTGGGGCTGCCTTGACGGCATTGATTCTCTGTTGGTGTTTAGGGCCGATGACGATTCGTCTATTGACTCGTTTAAAGTTAGGTCAACCGCTTCGGGGAAAAGAGGAGGTTCATAAGCTTGCTGATTTACATAGCGCTAAAAAAGGGACTCCAACAATGGGAGGGCTTCTCATTTTATTATCCGTGACGATATCGACTTTATTATGGGCACGCTTAGATCAAATGGTGCTTTGGTTAGCGCTGTTGGGAATGCTTGTTTTAGGGGGCGTTGGCTTTGCTGATGATTATCTCAAAGTTGCAAAGAAAAAATCGGATGGAATTCCCGGTCGCGTCAAGTTGGCGGGTCAATTTTTAGTGGCCTTAGGAGTTGCCATCGCGCTGATGGGAAATCCATTGCATCGTGAGGCTTGTGAGATGGTTTTTGTTCCATTTATGAAATCACCGCTATTGACGGAGATTGGTTGGTGGGTGATTCCGTTTTTTGCGATTGTGGTGATGGGAACTTCGAATGCGGTGAATTTGACCGATGGCCTCGATGGTCTTGCCTCCGGTTGCACTGTTACAGTGATGCTTGTTTTTGCTGTTTTTTCCTATCTCTCTGGGCATGCGGATCTGGCTAAATATTTATATATTCCCCATACCCCTGGAGCGGGAGAGCTTGCGGTATTTTGTGCTGCGATGGCGGGGGCGGCACTTGGCTTTCTTTGGTATAACTGTCATCCGGCCCAAGTTTTTATGGGAGATACGGGATCGCTCGCAATTGGGGGAGGTCTTGGGGTGGTGGCGATTTGTATTAATCAAGAGTTACTATTAATCATTGCGGGAGGTGTTTTTGTGATGGAAGCAGGATCGGTGTTACTTCAGGTCGCTTCCTTTAAACTCACTGGAAAACGGATTTTTGCGATGTCGCCGATCCACCATCATTTTGAATTGAAGGGCTGGAAAGAGACGATGGTCGTGACTCGTTTCTGGATTTTGAGTTTTCTTTTTGCCGTCATTGCACTTTCAACATTGAAATTAAGATAAAATGAATATACACGGTCAACATCTTTTGATTCTAGGGCTCGGGGTGAGTGGTTTTGAGGCCGCTCGGCTTGCTCGTGGAGAAGGAGCGCATGTGACCGTGTGTGATGAGGCGATGCGTCCGGCGATTCGAGAGAAAGGACTGACTTTAGAAAAAGAGGGGATTAGCGTTCATTTGGGAGGTAGGTTGCAAGAGAGTCATTACGATCTCGTGGTCGTGAGTCCTGGGATTGATTTGCAATCGGAGTTCGCCAAGAGCGTGATTCCTGCGGGGGTTCCTGTGATCGGAGAGCTGGAATTTTCTTCCTGTTTTTGTAAGGTTCCTTTTATTGCGATTACGGGGACGAACGGCAAAACGACGACGACGGAACTTATTTCTGCCGCCCTTATCAAAGCGGGCAAAAAAACCGAGGCCGTCGGTAATATTGGGAAAGCGTTATCGACCGTCGTCAAAGATTCTCAAGAGTTCGACTATTTTGTCGTTGAAGTCAGTTCCTTTCAATTAGAGACGATTAAAACTTTTTCCCCTCATGTTGCGTTGCATTTAAATTTAACGCCGGATCATTTAGATCGTTATGAGTCGATGCAAGACTATGGACGTGCAAAAGAGCGGATTTTTGAGAATCAAAAATCGACCGATTTTGCAGTGGTGAATTCGAAATTGATTCTTTCCCCGTTTCAATCCAAGAAAGTTACATTTAGCGGAGTTGATGCAACGGCCGACTATCGATTCGACAATGGAGTTCTGATTGCGGGTTCGGAACGAATCATGAGCATGGATAAAACTCAACTTTTGGGAATGCATAATGTTGAGAATATTTTAGCGACTTTAGCGACAACCGATTTACTCGGTATTCAGCGTCAGTCCGTTATTGAGGCGATCTGTGAGTATCGTCCAAAACCGCATCGTTGCGAGCGCATTGGAGAATTTGAAGGAATTCTTTATATTAATGATTCGAAGGGAACCAATGCCGATGCGGTGGAAAAGGCGCTGAGTTCTTTGAGTCGGCCTGTGGTTTTGATTGCGGGGGGTAAAGATAAAGGATTTACCTTTACGCAGTTGCGTACAGTGATTTCGCAAAAAGTGAAACATGCGGTGCTCATTGGAGAGACCCAAGAGAAAATTGCAAAAGAGTGGGATCAAGTTGTTCCGCTAGAAAAAGCGTTGACCCTTCGCGAGGCGATTGAGCGGGCGCGCCGTGCGGCTTCTCGTGGAGATATTATTTTACTTTCACCTGGGTGTTCGAGCTTCGATATGTTTCGAAGCTATGAAGATCGAGGAGATCAATTTCGTCAAGAGGTCTTGGCGATGCATCAATCCAAAAAAACCTAACCGACTGGAGTAAATATATGGAAAATGAAAATCAACAACAATCGAGTTCGTCGAATGGCGGCGGACTGAAACTGATGACGGTCTTTATCGTCGTCCTTGCTCTTCACGTTCTCGTGATTGGGGGCGTAAGCGCTTATAGCCTTCTCAAAGGAAACACTGAGCCTGTTGCTCTTGAAGAAAATAAAGAGGTCACTCCCACAGCGACTGAGAGTCCTGCTTTAGATGCGGCCGCTCCTGTGGTCGCCGAAAGTAATGGAACGACTTCTGTGATCGCCCCTGAGGTGACTCCGACGATTGCTCCTGTGATTGCGGCGCCTGAGCATGCCATTGTATCCGATCCGATTGTCTCCGCTCCTGTGGTTGAATCGACTCCTGTTCAAGAGATTGCATCGACTTCGAGCTATCATGTCGCCAAAGGGGACACCCTCAGCAAAATCGCACGACTTCACGGTATGAAAGTGGCTGAGCTCAAATCCTTAAACGGAATGAAATCGGACAACTTAAAGATTGGCCAAGAGTTGAAGGTCAAATCGGGAGGTGCTGTGGCTTCAGTGGCTCCAACATCGACCATCAAGTCAGATACCGTTATTTCAACGCCTGCTCCAGTCGCATCAAAAGCGACTTCGATTTCGAGTTATGTTGTTGAAAAAGGGGATACCTTGACCAAGATTGCAAAGCAATACAATACAACCCCTTCTGCGATCATGGCGGCCAATAAATTAGCGGATGCTCGTAAATTGAAAATTGGAATGAAGCTTAATATTCCTTCCAAAGTTCGTCAGCAAGTGAGTGAGCAACAGGCTCCCTCGTCAACTTTAGAGAAGACAACAAGCACCAACGCTGATTTTGCGATGGCTCAGTAAATTTTTATTCTAAAAATTTACAAACTTAGAAACTTATGATTCAACGAAACGTAGGATATCTTCTATTAGTGATGACGCTTGCGCTCATCTCTGTGGGAGTGGTCATGCTTTTGAGCACGAGTGGTCGTTTGGCCATGGATGTTCATGCGGATCTCTACGCGCCGTTGCGAAAGCAGATGGTCTGGCTTGTTTTGGGGTCGATCGTCTGCGTGGTTGTTTCTCGTTTGGATTATCATTGGATCCTTCAGCGCTCCTGGATCTGGGTCGCCTCCTCTGCGTTGTTGATGGGGATGTGTCTGGTTCCTCATATTGGCAAAAAAGCCAAAGGAGCGGCTCGTTGGATTGAGGTCGGTGGGTTTACGCTCCAACCGTCTGAACTTGGGAAGGTTGCCTTTATTTGTTTCCTCGCCTGGTGGCTTGGTCAAAACCAAAGACGAATTCACGAGTTCGGGCGGGGGGTTGCGGTTCCTGTCGCCGTCTTCGGAGTTTTTGCGATCATTCTCGCTAAATTTCAACATGACTTGGGATATACCGTTTTAATGGGAGCGATCCTTTTTAGTATGCTCGTCTGTGCGGGGATTCGTTGGTATTACTTAGCTCCGATTCCCTTTCTCGGTATTGGCGGAATTCTTGGGATCGCTTGGCTGATGCCGGAACGCCAAGGGCGTTTATTGGCCTTCATGGATATTGAAAAATATAAACAAGGGGATGGGTGGCAAGTTTATCAAGCATTGGTTGCCTTGGGCTCTGGAGGAACAGAGGGACTTGGACTTGGAAATAGTCGCCAAAAAATGTTTTGGCTTCCGGAGGCTCATACCGATTTTGTTTTTCCGATTTTAGGGGAGGAGTTGGGCGTATGGGTCGCTCTTATCGTCGTTTTTTGTTTTTTAGTGATGACTCTTTGTAGTGGATGGATCTCGATGAATGCTCCCGATGCGACAGGTGTTTTATTAGGCATTGGGATCAGCACATTGTTCGCCGTGCAATCGCTGATGAATCTATCGGTGGTGACGGGTTTAATGCCGAACAAAGGGGTTCCGCTTCCCTTTATTAGTTATGGGGGATCGAGTCTCATGATGTGGATGGTCTGTATCGGTATTCTTTTTAATTTACAACGACAAGGGGTCCATGAGTCCGATCAAAGAGCCCCTGAACCTCTCAAAAAGGCAACGATCCGATTATGAAGCCGCTTCGAATCGCCATTGCTTGTGGAGGAACAGGAGGCCATCTTTTTCCTGGAATCGCGATTGCCCAAGCGTTGCATCAACGGGGACATGAGGTTCTGCTTCTTGTTTCTGCGAAGCAGATCGATGCGGTTGCCCTTAAAGATTATCCGGAATTTCGGGCAGAAGTTGTTCCTGGAATGGGATGGACTGGGATTAGTCCACAAGCGATACGATTTTTATATAAAGTATTACAGGCACGAACCGTCTGTCGCAGATTATTTAAATCTTTTAAACCTGATGCTGTTTTGGGGATGGGGGGATTCACGAGTGCGGTTCCATTATTAGTGGGACGTCGGATGAAAGCCGCCACATATCTT
The DNA here is from genome assembly GCA_945883905.1 of Akkermansia muciniphila. Classification (GTDB taxonomy): domain Bacteria; phylum Verrucomicrobiota; class Verrucomicrobiia; order Methylacidiphilales; family CAMAQI01; genus CAMAQI01. The sequence continues at coordinate 24,242 of CAMCYL010000003.1, forward strand.
CATGAATCGAATGCAATACCGGGACGAGTCACGAAGCTTTTAGCGAATCAAGTTTCTCAGGTTTTTCTCGGATTTGGAGCCTGTGAATTTTATTTAGCGGGAGCGAATACCGTGATTACGGGAACGCCGTTGAGAAAAGATTTGATTCGAATCAATCGGGAGGAGGCCCTCCTGCAGCTGGGACTTGATCCCCGATTGAAAACAATTTTGGTAATGGGGGGAAGTCAAGGGGCTCGAGGGGTTAATGAAATGGTTTTGAAATCGATTCCGCTTTGGGAACGAGAAAAAGATCAGTGGCAATTTATTCATCTGACGGGAGAAATGGATGCCACGATCGTTGATATTAATTATCGTCGCTGTCGTTTAAATGCTTACGTCAAAGCCTTTTCAGCCAATATGGGGCTTTTATTAAGTGCTTCCGATTTAGTCATCAGTCGCTCCGGTGCCAGTAGTTTAACAGAGATTTCAGCCTTCGGGTTGCCGAGCATCTTAATTCCTTTTCCTGCTGCCATTGATGATCATCAGACTTTAAATGCTCGAGTCTTTTCAGTCGTGGGAGCCGCATATTTAGAGCCACAATCAAAGCTTACGCCTCAGGGACTCGATCAAAAGGTTTCTGAAATTCTTCATCAGGGAGAACATTTAGAGTCGATGCGGGTCGCGGCTCATTCGCTTTTTACCTCAGATGCTGCCGAAAGAATTGCTCTTGAAATTGAAAAGGGGGCGAGATGACAACGATTCGGGAGATCCTTGCTCTGAGTCATTCGCGGATCCATCTTTTGGGGGTTGCGGGCAGTGGAATGAGTGGGCTTGCTCGAATTCTTTTACAGATGGGATATCAAGTTTCCGGATCAGATCTTCAACGGACACGTACGATTGAAAAGCTGATCGATCGGGGGTTACGGTTTTCGCAAGGACATGAAAAAGAGGAGCTTGATTCTGTGAATCTCGTCGTTTACTCCTCCGCGATTCGTCAGGATAATCCGGTGCGTCGTTTAGCGGGAGAGCGAGAGATCGCTTGCGTTCGTCGGGCGGAGTGCCTCGCGGTTTTATCGGAGCAAAAACAGCCACTTGTCGTGGCTGGAATGCATGGAAAAACGACAACCTCTTCAATGCTCGCCTATGTTCTTCGCTCGGCAGGATGGCGATGTGCGCATTATATTGGAGCAGAAATTCCGATTCTTGGAGAAAGTGCCTCGATGGGGGAGGGAGAACATTTTGTAATCGAAGCGGATGAAAGTGATGGAACGATCACGCTCTTTAAGCCGAGGCACTCATTACTTCTGAATATTGAAGAGGAGCATCTCGATCATTACGGAAACTTAGAGGCGATTCTCAAAACATTTCGTGAGTTTATCTCGAATACAACAGGGAAAGTGGTTTATTGTGCCGATGATAAAAACACGTTACTCCTTTGTTCCCATCATCCAACCGCGGTGAGCTATGGATTTGGTAGTCAATCGGATTACCGAGCGATTGAAGTTCGCAGCCAAAACTTCTCCTCTCAGTTTCAAGTTCAAGGGCGGGGTCAGATTTTAGGGACTGTTGTGCTTCAGATTCCTGGAATGCAAAATGTGAGCAATGCGTTAGGCGTTGTTGCATTAGCCACGGAATTAGGGGTTCCTTTTGATTCAATTACCCAAGCGCTTCAGGAATTTCGAGGAGCGAATCGTCGCTTTGAGGTCAAATTTAGAAATCAGGAATTTATGGTGGTGGATGACTACGCGCATCATCCTACTGAAATTAAAGCAACACTTTCTGCCGCAAAAGCGGGAGGATGGAAACGAGTCATCGCTCTCTTTCAACCGCATCGCTATACACGCACCCAACTTTTATTTGAGGAATTCATTAATGCTTTTCAAGATGCTCATTTAGTTTTTATCACCGACATTTGTGCGGCAAGTGAAATGCCGATCGAAAATGTCAACGGTAAAGGTTTATCGGAAGCGATCAAGAAATCGGGAAAAGTGGAGAAGGTGGAGTTTGAGTCGAATCTTCAAACTTTACGCAAACGAGTTTCGCGAGAGATGCAACCGGGAGATCTTTTGTTAACGCTCGGGGCAGGAAATATTCATCAAGTGGCTCTCTCGCTTGCTCAAGAGCTCAATTGGTTTAGCGAGATGGGAAAGTTGATTGGATCGGATTCTAAGATCCTTCGACAAGAGCCGATGAGTAAGCACACCTCGATGCGTATTGGGGGGCCTGCTCAGTTTTGGTTTGAGCCTGCGAATGAAAATGATCTGGTCGCGATCGTGCGTTATGCGCATGAGCATTCGATTCCAGTGACTGTGATTGGACGGGGTTCAAATCTACTTGTTCGTGATGGAGGAATCTCCGGAATTTGTATTCATTTAGGGCACCCTTATTTTAGTGAAATTATCCGGGAGGGAGAAAACTTAAGAGTCGGAGCAGGTGCTCGTCTTAAAGCGATTACGACAGAGGCCCGTCGGGCACAGATCGGAGGTCTCGAATATCTTGAGGGAATTCCAGGAAATCTTGGAGGGGCCTTGCGGATGAATGCTGGGGCAATGCAAGGATGGACCCTCGATAATATTGTGGAAGTGAAGATGCTCGATCTTCAAGGTCATTGGCATCGGAAATCACGTGAAGAGATCGAGGTCGCCTATCGCTCTGTTCCTCTTTTTAAAACTCATATTGCGGTGAGTGCTTTGGTTGCGGGAAAAAGTTCGACGAATGAAGCGATCGAGGAACGTTTGAAACAGTACAGTGCCAAACGATGGGATTCTCAACCCGCAGCACCGAGTGCAGGGTGTATTTTTAAAAATCCAACGGAAGCACCGGCAGGAAAGCTTGTGGATGAATTGGGACTTAAAAATCGGCAGGTAGGCAAGGCACGTGTTTCTGAAGTTCACGGAAACTTTATTGTCAATGATGGGGGCGCAACGGCGAGTGAGGTGCTGCAGCTTATCTCTGAAATTCAAGAGACCGTCAGATCACAGCGTCAAATCCATTTAGAGACGGAAGTCGTGATTATGGGAGAGGATTTATGAGCTTAAAGAAAATTGCCGTATTTAAAGGGGGACCGTCCAAAGAACGTGAAGTCTCTTTGAGAACAGGAAGTGCGATCGCAGAGGCGTTGCGAACGAAGGGGTATGAAATCGAGGAGGTCGATATCAGGGGATCTGAATGGATCGTTTCTCCTGATATTCAGTTTGTATTTATCGCTCTTCACGGAACCTTTGGAGAGGATGGACAGATTCAACATCTCTTAGATCAGCGTGGAATTCCCTATACAGGATGTGGAGCGAAGGCGAGTGAGCTCGCCTTTGATAAAGAGAAAAGTAAAGCGTGCTTTAAGATCTCCCAGGTTCCAACTCCGGAAGGGGAATCGTTACAAGAAGGGGAGAGGACTTCGCTTCATGCTCCCTTGGTTTTTAAACCGGCTTGTGAGGGATCGAGTATCGGATTGGAGATGGTCCATCGAGAGGAGGAGATCGAGGCGGCTTTTCGTCGTGCTTGTCAGTATGGAAAAATTATTTTGGCGGAAAAAATGATTCAAGGTCGGGAGTTAACGGTCGGCGTTTTAGATGGGACTCCTTTACCGATCGTTGAGATTTGTCCTAAAACAGGAACTTACGATTATCAAACAAAATATACCGTGGGATCGTCCGAGTATAGCTGTCCGGCGGCACTTTCAGAAAAAACGACTTTAGCCGTACAAGCGGCGGCTCAAAAAGCCTACAACGCATTGGGTTGCGAGGTTTATGCGCGAGTCGATGTTCTCATTGATCGGGAAGAGAATCCCTGGGTGCTTGAAGTGAATACAATTCCCGGAATGACGGAGACCAGTCTTCTCCCAAAAGCGGCAAAAGCGGCGGGAATTGAGTTTCCTGAACTGTGTGAGCGAATCCTTCTTTTAAGTGAAAAAAAATACCGGAAAAACTGATGAAAAAATCACTCTTTGTAACTCCTAAGCGCCGAGATGTTCATACGCTCTATTCAGAGACTAAAAAAATGCATCTTCAAAAAAAGTTGCGCCAAGGATCGATTTGGTTATTGGGATCGATTTTAATTTTTGCGGTTGTGGGCTGGTTTACTCATTGGGGAGTTCAAAAAGTGATTCAACATTTTGTCATGGATAATCCTCGTTATAATCTCACGGAGATCGAGGTGGAACTCCAGGGATCGCTTCAAAAGCGAGATATTATTCGTGCGGCAAAAGTGGAGGTGGGAATGGCCCTGATGAAAATTGATCTTCGTCAGGTTCAGCTTGATATCGAAAAAATGCCTTATGTCGCAGAGGCTCGATTGACTCGACATCTTCCCAATAAATTAATAATTCGAGTCAAAGAGAGAGTTCCGATGGCGCGTTGGACCTATTCCGGTTCGGCGACGCATTTAAGAGAGGTCTACACGATTGATCGCGATGGGGTTTTGATTCGTTCTCGTTCGAATGAGCAGCAAAATCTTCCGGAGATCACAGGATTTAAATTATCGGATCCGGAGCCCGGATTAAAGATTGAGAACAATGAAGTTCTTGCGGCGATTCAGTTATTAAAAGTGATGGAGCGTCCCGCACTTCGGGGAGTCATGAGCGTTCGATCGATCGATGTCTCCTCCCCTTATTCTTTACATCTTCTTTCAGGGGAGGGAATGGTCGCTCAATTTAGGACGACGATCATCGATCAACAACTCGAACGACTCGCAAAAATTATTGAAATTTCACGTCAAAAAGAGAACCCCATTGCAACGATCGATCTGACGCTAGATCGGAATGTGCCAGTGACGTTTATGAATCGCGGAGAAATTTAAATCGAGTCGAAACAAGGAGAAGAGTATGTTCTGGAAAAAAGAGAGAAATATCGTTGTCGCAGCAGAAATTGGAAGTTGTAAGGTCGCCGTGGCGGTCTCAGAACTTCGTGAGGATGGCTCGTTGTTTTTAATGGCGGTCGGTGAGGCTCCTTCGGGGAAGGTCCGAAAATGCGAAATTACCGACTTTCAAACCTCCCAAGATTGTTTGAAAGATGCACTCCGAGATGCGGAAGAGAAAACCGATGTCGCGATTCAAGAGCTTTATCTGGCTTTAAGTGGGGCCCATATCCGCTCGGTGAATACGCGTGTTTCAACCTCCATTGAGCATGAGGGAGATGAGATTCGCGATCTCGATATCGAAGTACTTCGTCAACAAGCACAGGATTATCCCGCTCCCGCAGAGGCCGTTTTACTGCATGATCTTCTTCGCCATTATTATTTGGAGGATGGATCAACGGTTCCGAATCCAGTGGGACTCTCCTCTAAGAAGGTTTTTGCCGACTATCATCTTGTCTATGGCATGGCGACTCGACTTCAAACAACTTTGCGCTGTGTGAAAGATCTTTCGATCGATGTTCCCGGTTATGCCTTAAGTTCTTACGCAACCGCTCAATCGGTCCTCACTCATGCTCAAAAGCAAAGCGGTTCGATTGTGATCAATTGCGGAGGGGGAGTCACTGATTATATTGCTTATGTCAGAGGGGCGGTCGTGCATACCGGTGTTTTAGGCGTCGGAGGGGAGCATTTAACCAGTGATCTTTCCATCGGTCTTAAAATCTCCTTTGCAAAGGCAGAGGAACTGAAGAAAAAAGAGGGGGCCGTTTATTTTGATAGCTCTTTAGAAAATGAAATTGCGATTCGAGATTTAAATTTTAGTGATCGTCATATTTATCGTGAATCAATGGTGACGATTCTTGCGGCACGCCAAGAGGAGATGTTTAAAATCATTCTCGAAGAACTTTCCGAACAGGCATTCTGGGGAGAGTTTAATGGAACGATTTACTTGACCGGCGGGGCCTCGCAAATGAGAGGTCTTCTTGACCTTGCCGATGAAATTTTTCCGCATCCGGTTGAGATGGCGAAACAGAAGCCGATGGAAGGAGATCAGTCGTATTTAAATCGCCCCGATCTCGCTACGGTTTTTGGACTTCTTCAATATGCTCGATCCGATCAAATGTATAATCCTCCGATACGGGGATGGAGTCGGATGCAACAATCGTTTCGCAAAGTGTTAAGTGTTCTAAAACTACTGTGAGTGTAAAAAAGGAATCTCTATGATTGATCTACGTGGAAAGCATGAAAAACAGATGAGTGGTGTGACTTCAAAACCTCGTTTCCGTGTCCTCGGATTAGGACGTGCGGGGATTTCGATCTTGGATCGTTTAGTGCTTGGGGGGCTTGAGCATTTAGATATGGTTGCGCTTGATACCGATGAGCAAACTTTATTAAGTACGGTTTTACAACGTCGCTTGCTTTTAGGGGAAAAAATAGCGGGGGGACTGGGATGTTGGGGCGATGCGCAACGCGGTTATGAAATTGCCCAAGTGGAACAAGATTCTTTGAGGCTGATTCTCGATGGCTGTGACTATCTTTTAATCGCTGTGGGTTTTGGAGGGGGAACCGGAGGGGGAGTTCTTCCAAAGATTTTAGAGATGGCACAGGCAGAGCGAGTTCAAACCGTGGTCTTTGGTACCCTTCCGTATGCCTGTGAAGGAGAGGGACGTACGACTCTGGCCTTAGAGCAATTGCATCAGGCTCGAAATTTTGCCGATTGTGTTCTCACCTCCTCTCACGAACGATTAACTCCATTTTTTACCAGAGAGGCGAATCATCGAAAGGGATACGAATGGATGCATCAGATTGAATCAAAAGTAATCTATAGTATTCTCATGCTTTTGGAACAACCGGGGCTTTTTCCTCTCAGTTTTGCCGATTTACGAAGTCTTTACGGACGACTTCAAGGAAGTCAGACCAGTGAAAACTGTTTGATTGGATATGCCGAGGGAACTCTTGGCGTGGATAACGAGGCCTTATTGGATGATCTTTTAGAGGGACCTTTACTCGCCGGTGAAGATGTTTGGCGCGAGATGGATCATGCCTTACTTTCTGTGAGCGGAGGTAAAGAACTTTCAGTGCTCGAAATTCAGGAGATCATGCGACAGATCCAAAACCGTTTTGGTCGCCCGATTCCAGTGGCTGTGAGCGCCCATTTTGAGGGACCTCAGGATGGAAAAATCCGACTGACCTTGATGCTGGCAAAAACAATCGAAGTGGAGATCTCTGAACCGGTTAAAGAGCGAAAGAGTTCACTTCCTGTATCGGTTAAACAGGATCTTTCACTCTCGGCGAGAGTCGATTTTGAACCGGTGATTATTTTAGAGATGCCAGAACAGTTCGATTCAACTCCTGTTTTAGTCCCCACCACTCCCGTGACGCAGAGGAGTGAGGCGGGTGAAAGGGTTCCTGTTTTAGAGGAGAGTGCCCCGGCTGAATTTGCTTTTGAAATGGGGGAGGCATCTGGGGTCACTGCAAAGAGCAAAAAATCAAAATCGAAAAAAGTGAAACAAGCGGAGCTCTCCTTGGAAGTTCCGAACCGCGGTCGATTTGAAAAGGCCTCCGAAACCTTCTGGAAAGGGGAAAACCTCGATCAACCGACCTTTAAAAGACGTTCCTTGTACGTTCGACTTTAATGAGATAAAATTCGATACTATCGGTGAGCGCCAGCCATGAGGCATCGATGATATTATCGGAGACCCCGACGGTGTTCCATGTTTGAGTGCCGTTGCTCGATTCGATGAGAACTCGAGTCTTTGCGGCCGTTCCCGCATTCGAATTTAAGATCCGAACTTTATAATCAGTCAAACGGATCTCCGCAATTTTAGGATAATATTTAACGAGCGCCGCTCTCAGAGCTGCATCCAATGCGTTAATCGGTCCGTCTCCTTCCGAAACGGTATAAAGCGTTTCGCCGTTGATTTGAATCTTCACGGTTGCTTCGCAGGCATCAAACGGATGTTCTGATTTGCGACGAAAGGAAACATGATACTCGACTAATTCAAAGAACGATTTCTGTTTCTGTAACGCTTTGCGAATCAGGAGTTCAAAGGAGGCATCTGCCGCCTCAAATTCATAGCCTTTGTTTTCAAGACTCTTGACTTGATCCAAGATGACTTTGGTTTCAGGGGCTTTTTCATCTAGTGCAATCTTAAGTTCCCGTGCCTTCAACATGACATTGGTACGACCGGAAAGTTCGCCAATGAGAATGCGCTGGGCGTTGCCGACGAGTTCCGGAGTAATATGTTCGTAGCTCGTGGAGGTTTTATTGATCGCATTGACATGGGTTCCCCCCTTATGGGCAAAAGCGGCGGTTCCGACAAAGGGGGCACGGATATTGTGGCGTTGGTTGGCGATCTCATCGACATAAAGCGAGAGCTCCCGAAGTTTTTGCAGACTTTCTACGGAGACCACCGGATACCCCATTTTCAATTGAAGATTGGGAATCACCGAGATCAGATTGCAGTTTCCGACCCGCTCTCCAAATCCGTTCATGGTTCCTTGGACTTGTAACGCTCCTTCCTGAATTGCGGCGAGGGCATTGGCAACGCCACAACCGCTATCATCGTGGGTATGAATTCCTAATTTTGTCGAAACAAGAGGGATCAAATGACGAACGACCTCTGCGACTTGTGAGGGAAGAGTGCCTCCATTTGTATCACAAAGTACCACGTAATCCGCTCCCGCCTGTGCCGCCGCTTGTAGGCATTGGGTGGCATATTCTGGAGAATCTTTAAAACCGTCGAAGGCATGTTCGGCATCGTAAATAACTTCTCGTCCATGAGATTTCAAAAAACGAACGGTATCTGCGATCATTGCGAGGTTTTCTTGAGGAGTCGTTCTTAAAACCTCGGTGACGTGGAGAAGCCAGGTTTTTCCGTAGATCGTGACTACAGGAGTTTCTGATTCCAAGAGAAGTCGGACTTGGGGGTCCTCTTCGACTTTGACTCCCGCTTTACGTGTACTTCCAAAGGCGGCGAGCTTTGCTTTTTTAAGTTTTAACGATTTTGCCTGTTGAAAAAAATCGATATCCTTGGGATTAGATCCCGGCCATCCCCCTTCAATATAATGGACCCCAAAAAGATCGAGACGCTCGGCAATTCGAATCTTGTCGGCTAACGATAGATTGATTCCCTCTCCCTGCGTTCCATCCCGCAGTGTCGTATCGTAGATCGTGACCTGATTTTGCATAAGGGGATCAGAAATAGCTCATTTTCACCAAAAGACAAGGATCAGGCGAAGCTGCCTTTTACTCATGGGAGAGGGGAACCCGATTCAATCACGCTCACTCGACTTCTCGCCTTGTTCAAAACATTAGTGTCCAGCTAAAACAAAAAAAACTTAAATACATTGTCTCACGCAATGACGCCACGACGCTACGTTAAATTCCTACCCCCCCCTCGTTCTGACCACGGCTCCTCTGAGCCTCCTCCCTATTTTTAAAAAGTTCTCGAAAACGAGCTTTCGAGCGCTTTTTTAAAAACAGGGATCTATCGCTTACGCTCTTGGGGTCAGAACTTCCACCCCCCTTCATAAAAAACAATCCGAGAATTTTCCTTTGAGGAGATCACGATCCTCTCCCTCTCTGACGTTGCGGCGTAGCGTCGTTGCGCGAGAACTGCTTTAGGATTTCAATCCCCCTCCTCAAATTCACCTCTGAAATCCAGAGTTGTTTTGGACGGTAGAGTGTTCAAAATTATTTTTTTAACTGAAGTTTTTTTCTTTTTCGATGGCGATGGAGTTCGATGCTTGCAACAAGCAGGAGGAGGAGGATTCCTCCGATGATATTATCCGATTCAGGAATTGCGCTGGAAAGAGCCACGAGCTCATTGCCAACGAGAGTGGCCCCCACTCCATAACCTGAAAACTGGATTTGAGTGAGAAAGGCGGGAGTGAATCCGCTGGTATTGGTAAAATAAAGTCGATCGGTTCCCCCCGCGGTCCAGTTGCTCACCGTCAGAATCGATCCTCCGACGCGATTAATCGAGGCGAAGGTAAGCGTGCTCGCTCCGGCTCCCATGTCGATCGTGGAATTCGTAGAGAGTGTCAGGGCCCCCATGGTTTCTGACATCGTGCCGGAGGCGGCGATCGTTCCACCGTTGAGATTTACAGTGGCGGCGTTATTGATTCGATCGGAGACACCCGTTCCACTGAGGAGAAGAGTGCTGCCGGCATTGATCGTAAGGGCGCTTGTTGATCCGAGCGCATTTGTGACGGAGGCGTTGAGGGTTCCTCCTGAGATCGTTGTGGCGCCAGTGTAGGTATTGGCTCCAGAGAGCGTCATCGTTCCAGTCCCCGTTTTCGTAACCGTTCCCGCTCCAGAGATCACTCCTGAAAGAGTCGTTGAGCTATTGTTTCCTCCGGTGGTGAGTGCTCCCCCGGTTCCGAGGACAACCGATCCACTCCCGCCGACCGATCCGACAGTTTCGGTTCGAGCATTGAGATTCCAACGGCCATCACTATTGAGGGTGAGGCTCGAACTATTGCTAATCACCTGATTTCGAGAGTTTTGGAGAGTCGCTGAATTAGCAGCGCCAATCCCATCCCCGATGATAATGTTCCCAAGGATTCCGCTATTGGCATTTGCGGTGGTATTGAGGACAAGCGTTCCATTATTAATTGTGGTCGTTCCCGTATAGGTGTTATTCGCTGCATTAAAAGTGGCGGTCCCCGTTCCCTCTTTGATTACATTTCCAGTTCCAGTGATTGAGGAGTTAACCGAAAAAGCTCCTGTATTCGCATTGAGCGTCAAGGTGTTGGCTCCGAGGGCGATGGAGTCTAATGTCGTGCTGTTTCCAAGTGTAAAAGTTCCGGTGGAAGCGGTGATTGTGGAGTTTCCGCCAAGCGTAATATTGCCGTTTACAGCGGCGCTTCCTCCTGAATTTCGAAGCGCCCCAAGACCTGCAGAGCCCGTCCCTGTGATCGTGAGATTTTCAGCGTTATTGAGAGAAATCCCGGAATTAAGTTGAAGGGTCGCTCCAGATTGAACCTCGGTTCCTGCGGCTCCTGATCCAAGTGCATTATTCTTAGCGACAGCGAGAATTCCGCTCGAGACCGTCGTGAGACCGGTATAAGTATTATTTCCAGAGAGCGTTGCTGTCCCAGAGCTTGTTTTTGTAATTCCACCGACTCCGGAGAGCTTTCCTGAAAGCGTCAGGGCTCCGGTTCCCGTACCACTGAGCGTTGTCGTGCTCAATAAATTGAGAGCATTACTCAGGCTTCCTGTGAATGTCGAATTTTGAACAATCGTCGGAGCGGTTCCCGCCATATTAAGGGAATTGCCGCTGACCGAAAAGTTAGCGGTCATTCCTGAGCTAAAGGTGAGTGAATTGATTCGAAAATTATTAGCGATATTTTGAACGGTCGCCGGTCGAATTCCTCCTGAAAAAACAATCGCCGTCGTTGAAGAGGATACAGGGAGAACGTTTGGATTCCAATTATCAGCTTTATTCCAGTTGGCGTTCACCCCTCCGCCATCCCAAATTTGAGCTGGAAGCGGGATTATTAAAATTGCGGTAAAAAGGATAGGGTACAGAATTTTACGTCGAAGGGATGAAATGAACGCTGGATTACCCATGGGGTAAGTTTATCTCGCTCTTCGAAGCCTGTCAAAAGAGATTCTAGCTCGATGGAGTCTTTTAACCCAGGTTCTCATATTTTCTGCTTTCGTTTTTTGTAAAAAAATGGCTCTTTGGAGGAATGATTCAAGTTTACGCCCCTGGAAGAGCTGAGGTATTGGGAAACCACACCGATTACAATGACGGTCTTGTTTTATCGATTGCGGTGGATCGAGGAACAACGATTAAAGGAGCGCCTCGGTATGATGGCAAAATTAAACTGATCGCCTCCGATCTTCAGGAGGAGATTCTTTTAGATCTTTCCGAGATTCGCCCTCAAGTCACCAAGGAGTGGGGGAATTATGTTTTAGGAGTTTACGACCAGTTTGTGAAACGAGGCGTTCCTCCAAAAGGATTTGAGATAGAGATCTCGAGTAATCTTCCGATGGGGGCAGGACTCAGTAGCAGCGCTGCGTTAGAGGTGGCGACGGCGCTTTTTTTACAGCAACTTTATCAGACTCGTTTTGATAAGTTGGAACTCGCCAAGATCGGACAGGCGGCGGAGCACCAATTCGTGGGAGTGAAGTGTGGATTACTGGATCAGATCTCGAGTCTTTTTGGAAAGAAAGATCATTTGATTTATATCGATTGTCGAACCTTTGAAGTCCGCACGATTCCGATTCCTTCAGGAGTTCAATTTGTGATTGCGAACTCAAAGGTGAAACATGCGCTCGTCACGGGTGAATATAACGAACGTCGCGAGTCGTGTGAAGCGGCCGCGAAATCGTTAGAGGTTCGTGCCCTTCGGGATGTGACCCCCGAATTTTTAGAGAAAAATCGGGTGAGACTCTCTTTGAATGCATTAAAACGGGCTCGGCATGTTGTGGGGGAGATCGATCGTGTTCAAAGAGCGGAGAAGGCATTAGAAAAATCGGAGATTGCTGCTTTTGGGAAATTGATGTGGGAGTCTCACGAAAGTTCGGTTCAAAATTTCGAAAATTCCTGTCAAGCGTTAGATCATTTAATCACGGCATCAAAGAAAGTGAAAGGCTGTTATGGGGGTCGTTTAAGTGGAGGGGGATTTGGCGGTGCCACGGTTAATTTAGTGGAGAGCGGTGCGGTAGAGTCCTTTACTCAAAAAATGACTCAAGCGTGGAAGACAACGGAATGTTTAGTGACGAGCGCCTGCGATGGGGCCTCGGTTTTATAGAAGGAGAGGAGCGAGCGATGGCAAAAATAATTGATGGAGCACTCGATTTAAAACAGCTTCAAGAGTTTCAAGATCTTCTTAAAAAAGAGAAGTTACTTTTATTTGAAATTCCAGAGGCCCGTCAGCAACTCCGGCTTTGGCTGTGTTCTTCCGATCAACAAGAGATTAAAAAGAAAATTTTTTCGATTAAGGGACTCCAACAGCTGGATCAATTGCTTTTAAATCCGGAATCAAAAGCGGTGGAGATTTTAGAGGCCCTTGAAGTCGGAAATGTGTGGAGCGAGTGTTGGCAAGAGCCGCGTCTTGCGGCGGAAAGAGCGAACGGCAAAGCGGCTAAGGCATGGATGAAGGTTTATCAAAAATCGATTGAGGTACGAAACGAAGTCTGTTTGCGGTATGTTAATTTTTCAGGCTGGATTGCGGATCGTTATTGCTCCTCCCTTTTAGATCGTGAGGAACTTCAATCCCAGGCCTTTATCGGATTGATTCGGGCCTGCGAGCGTTTTGATCCGAGTCGGGGAACCTCGTTTGCGAACTACGCAAAAATATGGATGCGAGATTTTGTCATGTATACCGTTCGTCGTCAGAGTGTCGTGGCGCCTGGTGCTCAACATTATAAAGAGCTCTCGCGACTGGATAAAATGACCGCAGAACTTTCTGCCAAATTGGGGCGAGAGCCCTTTCCGGAGGAGATTGCAGATCAATTGGGTTACAGCGTTGAAAAATTAGAAGAGCTTCAAGGATCTTATTTGACGGTGACGTCACTTGATTTGCCTTTGGATGGGGAGGGGGAGGGGGGAGATACTTTAGAGAGTGTGATTGGATCGGAGGGGGTTGCTCCCTTTGAGCGAATGGAGCGAGAGAAAATCGCCGCTCGCCTCTCAGAACATTTAAAGGGCCTCACGGCGATGGAGCGTGCGATTTCTGGTTTTCGTTGGACGAACCAGATTGAAAGCGGAATGAAGATTGAGCCGTTACCTGTCGTCGAAGCGATTCATCGAATGAAAAAATACTCCTTTGATTGTTTCAGAAAAGAGATTGTGGGTTAGTTTTTTTGAAGGAAAGCTTCTCCCCTTCGCGTTAACGAAGGGGAGAAGATGAATTCAATCGATGAGGATTGAAAGGGGAGCGATAAGCCGAATTTTGTCGGCACCTCACTTGCGTGAGATGCGGGCTGTCATTCCTCTAGGCGACCTGAACCCGAGGTGACCGTTCCTTGCGGAGCGATAGGCAGGCGACCCAGCACCTCTGTTTGGTCTTGCACCCTGTGGGGTTTCTCGTGCCCCCGCGATTACTCTTGGGGCGGTGGGCTCTTACCCCGCCTTTTCACCCTTACCCCTCGATTACTCGACGGGCGGTTTATTCTCTGTGATACTGTCCGTCATCTCCTTCTTTCGAAGGAAATGCCCGTGTTTAACACACGGCGCAGTGCCTTGTGGTGTTCGGACTTTCCTCTTCCTCCCCAAAGGGAGAAAGCGACAGCCTGCTCCCCTCGTATTCTCTCTCCGTTCATGATTGAGCTCAAGTGTAAAAATTTTCTTTAGAATTGAATTCACGATTGATCGAGCTAGATTCGGGCGATGGTTCATCGTCATCTCGATCATCAGAATTTTACTTTGGCGGCGATAGAAGACCTGATTTCTCGAGGAAAAATGTCAGTGAAAAAGTAAGGATTCATGGAGATTTGTCATTCTTTCGCTCGAATTGTTCCTGAGCTTTCACTGGATCGTGCTTTCGACTATTCGATTCCCGATTTTTTGATCGGAACGGTCAAGGTGGGGTCGAAAGTGAAGGTTCCTTTTGGAAATCGTACTTTGGTTGGTTATGTTTTGGAGCTGAGAGATCGAGCGGAGGTTGAGAAGACGAAATCGATTTTGGAGGTCATGGGAGAGGGTCCTTTTTTGCCCTCTGCCCTTTTAGAAATGGCGCAGTGGATGAAGCATTATTATTGTGCCTCTCTAGGCTCAGTCATGATGACCTTGATGCCGAAATCAGTTCGTCATGCCGATGCGAAATTTAAGGAACGTCTTTGGATTGCGAAGGTTGAAGGGATTCCCGCGAAGACCGTCGCTCAAGAGATTCAACGCGCCACAAAGCAGCGCGAAGCATGGGAATTTCTTCAATTAAAATCTGAGGGATGGTTGAGTGATTTTACAAAAGAGGCTGGAATCTCGGCCGCAACATGGAGGGCGTTGGAGGATCGTGGATTTATCACGATTCATTCGAAGACCGAGGAACGGTTGCCATGGATGGAGATGCCAACACAGCCCTTTTTGCCATTGGTGCTTCATCCCGAGCAACAACAGGCTCTCGACATGATTTTAAAGGAGATGCAGGAGCTGCAACCGAAGCCGATTTTAATTCATGGAATTACGGGAAGTGGAAAAACAGAGGTTTATCTCCAGGCGATTCATGAGGTGATTCGATTGGGAAAGCGAGCGATTGTTTTGGTTCCTGAGATCTCTTTAACTCCTCAAACAATGGAGCGATTTCATGGGCGGTTTTTAGGAGAGAAAGTTCGAATCGCGGTATTACATAGTCATCTCTCCGATGGAGAGCGTCATGATCAATGGCATCAAATTCGAGAGGGTCGGGCGCAAATTGTAATTGGGGCTCGATCGGCAATCTTTGCGCCGATGCCGGACTTGGGATTAATCGTCGTCGATGAGGAGCATGAGAGTTCTTATAAACAAGAGGAAAACCCTCACTATCATGCTCGCGATTTAGCCGTTTTACGCGGACATCTTGAGAAAATTCCTGTGGTTCTGGGCTCGGCGACTCCTTCTTTGGAATCGATG
Source organism: Akkermansia muciniphila (assembly GCA_945883905.1). Lineage (GTDB taxonomy): Bacteria > Verrucomicrobiota > Verrucomicrobiia > Methylacidiphilales > CAMAQI01 > CAMAQI01. The sequence goes on from CAMCYL010000003.1 coordinate 39,634, forward strand.
TTAAGAGTCGAGGAGGGGAAGTATTTAAAGATTCGACTCAATCGTCGTGCCGGGGCAGAGAGTTTGCCGGTGATTCATCTGGTCGATCTAAAAAAAGATTTTGGCAAGAAAGGCAAAAAACAGTCGATGCTTTCTGACACCTTGATCGCGGCGGTGCAGGCTCGTTTAGATCGCGGGGAACAGTCTCTCTTATTTTTAAACCGCAGAGGTTACTCCTCCTCGATTCAATGCCCTCAATGTGGAGTGGTTCAAGAGTGTAACCATTGTTCGGTCTCCTTGACTTATCATCGCAATAAAAATCGGCTTCAATGTCATTTGTGTGGGGAGGGCAAGGGAATGCCGAGAAGTTGTCCAAGTTGTGGATTTGATGATTATGCTCAATCGAGACATGGCACGGAGAAGATCGAAGAGGTCGTGGCCGCCGCATTTCCGAAGGCGAGAATTTGTCGAATTGATTCCGATACGATGAATACAAAACATGCCTTGCATCATGCCTTGAAAGCGGTCAGCGATCGGGAGGTTGATATTTTGATCGGAACGCAAATGATTACGAAGGGACTTCATTTTCCATGGGTGACCTGTGTGGGGGTGATTGATTCCGATTTGGCGTTACAGATCCCCGACTATCGATCGAGTGAACGGGTTTTTCAGACCTTGATGCAGGTGGCAGGGAGGTCGGGACGGAGTGATTTGCCAGGGGAGGTTTATATTCAAACCAAGATGCCTTTTCATCCGGCGATTCAGTTTGCTCGCCATCATGATATCGATGGATTTTATGAGCAGGAGTTAGAATTTCGAAGAACGGTTGGATTTCCTCCCTATTGTCGATCGATCTTAATTGAGTGGAAGGGAAAACATGAAGAGCTGAGTCAACGGGTTTCAGATCTTCAATCGGAGGAGATTCGCAAGGCAGTGGCTCCTTATGGAGAGGCCGGTTTTGTTTCTCCAGCACCACTTCATAAAGTGAAGGATCTTTACCGGTTTCATCTTTTTATTAAATCGAGAGATCATTTTGCAATGGTGAATGTGTTGCGTCCCTTGTTAGAGCGTTTTCAAAAGAGTAAAGAGGTCCAGATCAAGATTGATGTCGATCCGTATCATTTAACGTAAAGAAGCGGGAGCGCTAAAGATCGACGATTCCACTTAAAATAGAGTGAATTTTGCCGTGATCGTCGCGGAGGAGGAGAGTGCCATTGGATTCGAGGTCGAGGGCGGTTCCTTGAATCGGTCCTTGTGCCGTATTTACGAGGATCGATTGACCGAGGTTGAGGCATTTCAATTTCCAGAGTTCGATCATTTCGTTGAACGGTCGAGAGAGGTTTTTTTGAAAGGTTTGAATCCAATCGACTAAGAAATCGGCACGACGAATGATTTGGTTCGATTCGATGAGAAGCGAACTTGCTTTGGTCTGAAGTTCTTCTGGGAAATCCGTGGATTGATGGGTCAGGTTAATACCAAGACCGAGAATTGCGAAGGGGTTCTGGAATTGATCGAGATGGGATTCGGTGAGAATGCCAGCAAGTTTCCGTTTTTCGATCATGAGATCGTTCGGCCATTTGATTTGAAGGTCAAGATGAGTGAGTCGCTCCGCCGTTTGCAAAGTGGAAACGGCGGCGATAATCGTGAGTCGCGAGTAGGAATCAACTGGGAAATCGGGACGGAGAAGGAGGGAGAGATAGAGTCCGAGTTCGGGACGGCTACTCCAGATTCGTCCGTGGCGTCCACGTCCTGCGGTTTGAGTGTTTGCGATCACGAGTGTTCCATGAGGAGCTCCTTGAAGCCCCTCTCGTTTGATGAAATCCATCGTTGATTGTGTTTCGTTGAGATGAAAGAGAGACCAAGTGAAGTCAAGGGGAAGCTGCGTGCGAACTTCGTCGAGATGGAGTGAGAAGGAGCGTTGGAGAAGACGAATTCCATGAGTCGGATGCGTTTCGATGGAGTAACCCCATGTGGTGAGTGTTTGGAGTAGAGCGCTGAGGGTGGATTCCGGGCAAGAGAGTTTTTGGAGGAGATAAGTTCGGGATAGGAAATCGGAGGGGGTCTGGAAAAGAAGGCGGAGAAGCGGGGCTTCTTTTGCTGCGTGGGAAGGGAAGGGGGAGTTCATGGGTCAAATGGATTGATGGGGATCTTTTAAGAAGGCCAGAATGCTTGAAAAATAGCTTTGATACAAAGAATTTAACCCAGTTCTTGCATTAGGAATTAAAAAATGGAGCGCCGGCGGCTCGACGGCATGGGCGAAGGGGGGCATTTTAATCTTTTCTTCCTCGAGCTTTGTGAGCGTTGTTCGGTTGCGAGAAATAGTATTGAGAGAGAGAATGATCCTCAGATGAGATCGGGAGGGAGTTGGGGGTGGAGTTTTTTAATCTCTTGAACTTTGTCTCGGTGACAGACGAGGATGGCGTCGGGGGTTTCAACGACGACGAGGTTATCGACTCCACAAAGGGCAACGGAGCGGGAGGAGGAGTGAACAATATTGGAGTGTGAGTCGATGGAGTAGACCTTTCCTAAAAAAAGATTTTTGTCGGAATCGGAACCGAGGTGATCTTGGACCGCATTCCAAGAGCCGACGTCATCCCAGTCAAAGGCGGTTTTGGCGGCGATTACGCGGCGTGCTTTTTCCATGATGGCGTAGTCGATCGAGATTTTAGGGAGTTTAACAAAGCGGGTTTCGAGGTAGGACTCCGGATTTTGAAGGGGGTATTCGCGAATGAAAGTGGCAAACTCAGGAACGAGGCGCATTGATTCTTGCAGGTAGGTTTCGGCCTTCCAGAGGAAGATGCCGGCGTTCCAACCGTGTTTTCCGGATTCGAGATATTGTTTCGCCGTGGCAGGATCCGGCTTTTCGATAAAACGAGCGACCTCCACAAAAGGGGTTTTTTCTTTGCCTGCGGAGTGGGCGGTACCGTACTCAAGATAACCGAAGCCGGTGGAGGCGTAGCGGGGAGGAATTGCGAAAGTGATGAAGGCCTCTTCGGTGTCGAGGAGTTGGAGACTATCTTGCAGATGTTTGCGAAAAGTGGGAACCCCTTGAATGAGGGCATCGGAAGGGAAGAGACCGATCCGAGCGTTGGGGTTGCGTTGATAGGCGATGGCGGTGGCGAGTGCGGTGGCGGGACCGGTATCCCGTTTTGCCGGTTCGATGACGATTTGGGATTCGGGGAAATGAGGGACGGCGAGCTTAAGCTCTTCGAGTTGCGTTTTATTGGTGAGAATGAAGAGGTTTTCAGGAGGAATGAGATCGGTGAAGCGAGCAAGGGTCTCTTCGAGGAGCGTTTTTTTGGAGAAGAGACGGAGCAGATGCTTCGGTTTCCGTTGGCGGCTCAAGGGCCAGAAACGTTCACCACTTCCTCCAGCCATAATAAAGATAAAGGTATCGTTGAAAAGAGACATCCCCCCATTGATAAAATATTGTAAGCAAAATGCACGAAATTTCTAGTGGAGGAATTTTGGATTGCTGCTTATTTGAGAGTTATGAATCATTGGCAGAATTTGAAGGGATTGAATCTTTATGCGCGAATTTGTGTTGGGAGTGTGATTTTTTTAATCGTTCTGGGGGCGATTGTGACCAGTAAAGGAGCGGGATTGACCGTACCGGATTGGCCGCAGAGCTATGGGTATAATATGTTTTTATTTCCCTATGAACGATGGGTTGGCGGGGTCTTTTGGGAGCATTCCCATCGGCTTGTAGCGAGTGGAATTGGATTGATGACCGTGATTTTGGCGATTTGGATTTGGAGAGTTGATCCGCGTCGATGGATGAAAGGGTTTGGTATTTTTGCGGTTTTACTCGTCATTTTTCAAGGGATTTTAGGGGGAGTGCGTGTGGTTTGGTTGAAGGATGAATTAGGGCTCGTGCACGGTTGCACGGCGCAGTTGTTTTTGGCGGTGATTGGATTGATTGCTCTTTTTACCTCTAAAATTTGGATTGAGCGGACGGCATGTCCGGCCTTATCGAAGGGTTCTGTTCGTTTCGTCGGGTTGGTGGTGGTATTGATTTTTATTCAATTGACGATGGGAGCGACGATGCGTCATGAGCATAAAGGGCTTTCGATCCCCGATTTTCCGAAGGCCTATGGGCAGTGGTGGCCGAGAATTTCCCCTGAGCAATTGAGCGTGATTAATCAGGAGCGTTTGGCGAGTGGACATCCGGAAACCACCTTAATGTTAATTCATCTTCAGATGGGACATCGAATGATGGCCTATTTGTTAACCGTTTTAATGATCGGGATTGTTTTGAAATGGGGGAGGAATTTAGGAATTCCTCCGATTTTGAAAAAGGGAATTTTGCTTTGGGGCACGGGCGTGGGAATTCAGGTGATTTTGGGGATTTTGACCATTTGGACCGATCGAGGTTTAGAAGTGACCTCTGCCCATGTGGCGATGGGGGCTTGGACCTTATTATTGGGAGTTTTGATTCTCGTTTATTCAGGCGCGATTACGGGGATGTGGGGAACAGTTGAAGAAAATAAAAAGGCTTTTGAGAGGGATTAAATTGATTTTAAGGGTTTTTTTGAATGAATTGCAAAAAAAAAATTATCGATTAAGGTAAACCTAAGATGTCCGAAATTATTTTTGAAATTAAAGAAGATGAGATTGAGGGGGGGTATGTGGCGACCGCCCTTGGATACGGGATTCATACTCAATCAGACAATCTTCAAGAGCTTCGGAAAAACGTTAGAGAGGCGGTTGACTGTTATTTTGATGATCACGTTGTTTCCCCGCAAGTAATTCGTTTACATTTTGTTAAAGACGAAGTCTTTGCTCGATGAAAATTCCCAGAAGTGTTAATGGTTCAGAACTTGTTAAATCCCTTAAGGTTCTAGGCTATTACGTTTCAAGACAAAAGGGTTCACACATTCGAATCACAACTCAATTAGATGGGGAGAATCATGAGGTTATTCCACATCATAGTCCGATTAAAATAGGAACTCTTTCGAGTATTCTTAAAAGTGTTGCGATGCATCATAATATTTCTGTTGATGAATTAATTGAAAAACTAGAGATTTGAGCCCTTTTTTAATAGGGGCATTTGAGGGGATTTTGAATTATTTTTTTATTTTGAAGGATTTCAAAAAACTCCGTGCTTCTGGGGGTGAGCGGTGATATCTCTTAGGGATGACCGAGGAACAGTTTATTGAGTCGCTCACGACAGGATGGAAAACGAAGAATGCGCAATTAGTAGGAGTGGGAGATGATTGTGCGGTGGTGAGAGCTTCCGGATCTGGTTTCGGCTCTGCATTGCTTTTAAAAGCAGATGCGGTCGTAGAGGGGGTTCATTTTTTAAGGACGGCGGATCCGATGTTGATTGGACGAAAAGCCTTAGCACGAGCGGTGAGTGATGTGGCTGCGATGGGGGGGGTGCCGCGGTATGCCTTAGTGACGTTAGGGTTGCCGAGTGGATTTCAGCCGGTTCGAATCCAAAAAATTTATAAAGGGATCACGGCCTTAGCGAAGGAGTGGAAAATTGAACTTCTTGGAGGGGAGACCACACGGACAAGGGATTTAGTTCTTTCGATTTCTTTGGTGGGCGAATGTTCCGGATATGATCCGGTTTTGAGGTCGACGGCGAAAGAGGGGGATGAGATTTGGGTGTCGGGGTTCCTCGGAAATACCCAGACGGTGAAGCATTTTACATTCGAGCCACGAGTGCGTGAGGGGAAATGGTTGGCAGAGAAAAAGATCGCCTCCTCGATGATGGATTTGAGCGATGGATTGGGCCTCGATCTCCCGCGATTGGCAAGAGCTTCGGGTCTTTCCTTTGAATTGGCCTTAGATCAGATTCCGTGTGCCAAGGGGGCCACGTTGAAGCAGGCCTTTCGGGAGGGAGAGGATTATGAGTTGTTGTGGACGGTATCTCCGGAGAAGAAGGAGTGGAGAAAAAAATTTCCTTTTGCGACCAAGATCCAAAAAATTGGGGTCATGAAAAAGAGATCTTTTAAGATCGCTGAATCGGTGAAAGAGTTATTGCATGGATACGATCATTTGCAGAAGCGTTGAGGAGACGATCCAATGGGGGGCAGAGCAGATGGCCCCTCGATTATTTCAAGGAGCAGTGATTGCATTAACGGGAGATTTGGGAGCAGGAAAAACGCATTTAGTGAAGGGAATCGCAAGAGGGTTGGGATATGAGGGAGAGGTGACGAGTCCGACTTTTACCTTATTGCACGAATATTTAGGGGGCCGATTACCGTTGTATCATTTGGATTTATATCGAATTCAGGGGGCTCAGGAGGCGGTCCGATTTGGCGTGGAGGATTATCTTCCCTCAGAGGGAGTGACGATCTTGGAGTGGCCTGAAAGAATCGAGTCTTTGCTTCCGGTACAGACCCAGTGGTGGAGAATTCAGATTTTGGAGGATCAATCACGGGAGATTAGGATTTGATTGTCTCAGAGGAGTTTATTGCTAGCGTCCGAGGGATGGATCAACAATTACTCAAACTCTTGGAGGAGAATGCTTTAGTTTCACCGGAAACATTGGCAAAGCAACTGAATCTCTCCGTCGATGAGGTCAAATCTCGAATTAAACATCTTGAAGAGGCGAAGATTATTTTAGCCTATAAAGCGATTGTTGATGATGATAAGGCGGAGTTCCAAACCGTGAAGGCGGTGATTGAGGTTCGGATCACTCCTGAGCGAGGAGGGGGATTTAATCGTCTTTCCGATCGAATTGCTCGCTATCCGGAGGTCACCTCCTGTTTCTTAATGAGTGGGGGTTACGATCTTTTAGTTTTTGTAGAGGGGCGCACATTAAAAGAGGTGGCGATGTTTGTCTCGGAAAAGCTGTCAACAATCCAAGGAGTACTCTCGACCGCAACCCATTTCACGCTCAAGACGTATAAGGAGCAAGGGGTGATGATTGAGCAGGAGATCAGTGAGGAGCGCTTAAAGGTCTCTCCTTAAAGAATCAAAGGATTGAATTGTTAAAATTGTAATTTTTATCATGAGATTGATATGAGTGTGAAGAGGATAGTGTCGACGACCGATTTTGTGGCGAACCATGTGCGTTCGATTCCGCGATCCGGGATTCGTGATTTTTTTGAAATCGTTCAGTCGATGTCCGATGTGGTTTCACTCGGAATTGGAGAGCCGGATTTTGTAACCCCGTGGCATATCCGCGAAGCGGCCATCTATGCTTTGGAAAAGGGAAAGACCGGTTATACTTCGAATTTGGGATTGCCTCGACTCCGAAAAAGCATTGCTCGATATGTTCGTCAGAATTATCAAGTGGACTATGATGCATTGAGTGAGGTCTTGGTCGCCGTGGGGGTTTCGGAGGCGATGGATATTGCGTTGCGTGCGGTCATTAATCCGGGAGATGAGGTTCTTTATCATAGTCCCTGCTATGTTTCATATAGTCCGAGTATTCTCTTAGCCCATGGAAAACCGGTGGAGATTCCGACATTGGCGGAGGATCATTTTAAACTCCGTCCAGAGGCGTTGAAGGAAAAGATGACCTCGAAGAGTAAGGTATTGATTTTGAATTTTCCGACCAATCCAACCGGTGCGGTGATGAGTCGTGAGGAGCTTCTATCGATTGCGGAAGTATGCGAGAAGCATGATTTACTCGTGATTACCGATGAGATCTATTCGGAGTTAAGTTATGGAGGAGAGCATTGTTCAATCGCTTCATTACCAGGGATGAGAGAGCGGTGCATTTTTCTTCATGGGTTTTCAAAGGCTTTTGCGATGACTGGATTTCGAGTGGGATATGCCTGTGCTCCCGTGGCTTTGATTGAGGCGATGATGAGGATTCATCAATATGCGATGCTCTGTGCTCCAATTGTCAGTCAAGAGGCGGCGATTGAGGCGTTAGAAAATGGTCAAGCCGAGATGGTTCAGATGCGAGAGCAGTATCAGCTTCGCCGTAATTTTTTATTAAACTCCTTTCGAGAGATTGGGATTCCCTGTTTTAATGCGCAGGGGGCCTTTTATTTATTTCCACGAATTGATCAAACAGGATTAAATTCCCGGGAGTTTGCCGTTCGACTTTTAGAGGAACATCGAGTGGCGGTGGTTCCTGGAAATGCTTTTGGAGTGAGTGGTGAGGGCCATGTTCGTTGTAGCTATGCAACGGGAATGGATCAACTCGAGGTGGCAGTGGAACGGATTGGAAAATTTGTGAGGTCATTATGATATTATTATTAGGAGGATCAGGGTACGTTGGAGAGGCTTTCCAAAAGCAATTGAGCCGGCGTGGAATTATTTTTGCTTCGATCGCTCGGCGGGACTGTGACTACACTCAACCGGAAACGCTTCGTGAACTCATTCGGAAAACGAAACCGCATTTTTTGATTAATAGTGCCGGTTATACAGGAAAACCGAATGTTGATGGTTGCGAGCTGGATAAAGAGAATTGTTTGCTGGGGAATGCAGTGTTGCCGGGAGTGATTGCTCGCGTTTGTGCAGAGGAAAAGTTGGTTTGGGGTCATGTTTCCTCCGGTTGTATCTATACAGGGGAGCGTCCGGATGGAAGTGGGTTTAGAGAAGAGGACTTACCGAATTTTAGTTTTCGAACGAATAACTGTAGTTTTTATAGTGGGACGAAAGCGATGGGGGAGGAGCTGCTCGGGGGGTATCCGGACTGTTACATTTGGCGTTTAAGAATGCCCTTTAATGAGATTGATGGACCTCGTAATTATATCACCAAATTAATGCGTTATGATAAGATTGTGGAGTTTACGAATTCACTCTCTCATTTAGATGAGTTTGTGAACGCCTGCTGGGAGACGTGGGAACGACGAGTTCCGTTTGGGATTTATAATGTTGTGAATCCTGGGCCGGTAACAACGAAAGGAGTTGTGGAGCAAATGATTAAAGCCGGAGTTTCGAATAAGAATTTTCAATTTTTCAAGGATGAAGCTGAGTTTATGAAAGTGGCAGCAAAGGCTCCGCGTTCGAATTGTGTTCTTGATGCCTCGAAGCTTTTGAAATGTGGAATCAAGATGAGTGATGGGTATGAGGCGGTTGAGCGGGCGTTAAAAATTTGGGTTTAATTCCAATGCCTTTCGGTAATTCCTTAAGGAATTGCCGAAATTTTCCTCTGTAGTTCATCTTTTTTTTGTGATTTTGAAGAGGACATTCCCTTTTTTATAAGTATTTTTGAGAAGACGATTCCAACCGGAGACGGGTTTTCGAATGGCTCTTGGACAAGAACGTTTTCGTCTTTTTTTTGAGCATTGAGACTGAAGAAGTTTGATAAGTCTGGAATGGAGGGTGGCGACTTTATCGGATTCAATGAGATCATGGAGCAGAGACCAGAGAGAGACAAATGCCCTGATGAGATGGAGAGTTTTGATAAAGCTGATTTCCAAGAGGGAAGAGGGGAAGGATAGCGAGCAGGCGTTTCTGGCTTGTGCAACAATGCGTTGAGCGATGAGAAGACAGGCGATTTCTTGTGCGGCGGTGACAAGCGTATGGCTCAAGAGTAAGTCGGATCGACGAAGATCGACCTTGAGTTCTTTGTAGGCGGATTCGTGTTCCCATCGTTTTGCGTAAAGGGGAATGAGTTCTAAAGCCGGATAAACAAGAGGATCGAGAAGATTAGTCCAAAAGCGAACTCGGATCCATTTTCCGACGCGGGGTTTAATAAGGGCATGGATTTCACGTAAGAGGATCTTTTTTTGAGATGTATTGTCAAGAGTCTCGATGATCAAGGAGCCGTCGTTCAAAACGTAAAGCGTTTTAGATTTGGTGTTGGATTTGACTCGAATGAGAAAGGAGGGCTTGGCCTCTAAAGCGAGCAAGCCCGAGATTGTTTTTGGGCAACCATAGTATCGATCAGCGATGAGAAGTTAATCGTTTTTTAAATGGGATGAAAGTTGAGAGGAAAGAGCCATTTCAGATTCACCTTCAATGCCGATTTGAGCGGCGAGCGGATTATGGGTGCCGAGTTCATAAAGGGCGGAAAGTGAGATCTTTGAAAACGCGGATCCATTTCTTCTGGAGGGGTGTTTGATGGTCATTTTTTTGATTTGAGCAGAGTTGATCAAGCTCCACTGGGTTCCATCGGTTCCAACAAGCCGGAATGTTTTATAAAAAGAGTCCGGATTGGATTGAGGTTGGGCTAGAGGGCAAAGAACTCGCTCAAGCAAGGAGTGGAAAAATGGAAATCCTAGGAGTTGACGTCGTTGACTTAGAGAGCTGTCACAAATTTTTGTTCCCGAGAGTTGGCGCACATGGGAGGAGAGTGTCCCCGAACCTTGAAGAACATGAAAAACCATCGAAGCGATCAAAGAAAAAAGACTTAAAACAGAAGGAGCTCCCGCGGAAGATTTTTTTTGTTGTCGATGAAGAGCCAAAAGGGATCGGGGATGAATGAGCTTGGAGAAGAGGGAGAGAAAGTTGTTTTCGGAAAAAATGGAGGAAGAGATTGACGAAGGGGGGTGTTGTGATATAGTCATATAACTATATAAACGTATAACAAAAAGGAACTATGGGCTACAAGACAAAAATCCAAAAAGTGGAAAGACCAACCAACCAATCCTACTACGCCAACATCCCCTCGGCACTTGCGCAAGCCATGGGAATCGACAAAGGCGAAGAGTTCGAGTGGGAAATCGAAAATAAAAACCTGCTCCTGCTCAAGCGGAGCACCGTACTACCCCTAAAAAAACTCAAAAAAACTTAATTCCACGAATGAAATTTCGGTAATTCCATTCGGAATTACCGAAAGGCATTGGGTTTAATTCCCTTTCCTCTAGTCCGTTTTTTTTTGATATTTTTCGATCGCTTTTTGACGCCATTGTTCCCCGATTTTTTCAGCCTGAAGACGGTTGGATTTCCAGAGAGGAATCGAAGCTTCAAACTCTTTTTCATCAAGGAGGGGGGTGAAGAGTTCGCTTTTTGCTTTTTCTTCTGGAGAGAGCGAGAGGTATTGTCGCCATGCTTGTTGCAGCTCAGAATGGGGATCAATTAGAGTTCGTCCCATGAGTTCATTGAGGGCTGTCCATCGTTGACTGGCTTTTGGAGAGTCGTAGAGAAAGGCCGGAGGATCGCTCAAAAAAGTGGGATTAATTTGCTGAAGGAGAGTGCTTTTACTTTGGAGGGAGGGGAGGATGGGGATTCTGGTAATTCCGTAGTGAACAGGACCTCCGCGTTGACCGATCGGAAGAACCCAGAGGGATTGACCTTTTTCAGAGAGTACGAAATCGATAAAACGTTGTGCGGCATCGAGATGGGGGGCTCCCCTAAAGAGGGCGATCCCATCGGGGATTAAAAGCGATTGATTTTGAGGATAAATATAGCGGACTTTGTCGGAACCGAGAGCGCCTTGAAGGGCGAGGGCATTGAGATCGATGGAGAGGGCGTGAGTGGCATTTCCGAGAGAGACCTCTTTGGTGGAGATCGAGGCGCTTTGGGAGAATGATTTTGCGTTGGCCGCCATTCTCATCAAGATACTCCAACCCTTTTCCCAACCGTAAGATTGAAGAATCATTTCGTAGATCATGTGGGCGCTTCCGCTTTTACGCGGCTCGACTAAAGAGAGGAGTCCTTTGAACTCCGGTTGTGCGAGATCCTCCCACTGTTGGACGGGAGGGAGTTTTTTGAGTTTGGCTAAAGGGATGTTTTCAAAAATTCCGAACGTGGAGAGAGCGGTGGCATAATAGTTTCCCTCGGAATCTTGAAGAGGGATTCCATGGAGGGCTTGAGGGAAGGAATTTGCAATTTCTTCAGAGAGAAAATAAGGAGCGAGATGCCCTTTATTTTTTTGATTTTCGAACGGATCGATGCCCCCTCCCCAGAAGAGATCAATTCCACAGGTGTTAGGATTTTTGGCGTAGAGGGCATCGATCGCTTTTTCGATTTGGGAGGTCCCTCCAATGTCACGCCAGCGAATCGTGATTCTTTTTCCTTGAGTTTGAAAATAATGCTCTTGAAAAGCACGCGTAAATTCCTTTTGGATTCCATCCCAGTGAGGAGAGACAATGATTAACTCATTTTCCTCTGCGAAAATCGTGGTGAGGGAGGAAGAAAGAGCGAGGAGAACAATGACCGTCAGGGTCCAGAGTCTCATTTCAAGAGAGCAATTACGCCGGTCCTGCAGATTCGTCAGCTTCTATAATAGAGTCCAACGCTTGTCGGAAATCTTTGAGTCCGGGAGCCGGGATAATAATCGTATCCCGACGACCATTCACATCTTCGGTGATTCTTAAAAAACGTCCTCTCGGATTCTGTTTGAGATCAAAAAAGAAACACTTGCGTTCTACTGTAATTTTTTCACTTCGCATCAACTCATCCATAAAATATCCCTCCTAATTACTGACATAAAAGACCCTAGTGGATTATGGAAAGAAGTCAAAAAATTATTATTAGTACTATTGTTACATTGGAGAAACTATTTTTTTAAGATTATACCCTCGGAGGGGTTGTCGACTGGAGGGGGGATCTCCCAGAGAGAGGGACTATGAATTTAACAATATTAGGGGCTATTTTTGTTTTAGGGGGCTTGCTCGGCTGTGCCTCAACCTCCTCTGAACCGGTGAGAATTGATCCAGGGGCTGTGATTCAAAAGAATTACGATTATTCCGCACCTGCAGATATCGATCGACAATCGAAGCCGGTTTGGATCCTGCCGATGATGAATCAAGGCTGGGTTCCTGCTAAAATCGATCCTCAAAGCGGCGATTGGATGGGGGGGCACTATCAAGCGACGATCATTCAAGAGGGACATTGGGCAACGTTGGAGGAGGCGGAGCAGTCGGGTAGACCGTATATAAGATCAGGGGAGGGACAACCGATCGTTCCGCCTTTATCGACTCCTGGTTCTTCTCAAGGAGGGGCGGAATTGGATTTAGCGCATTTAGAATCGCGAATCACGAACCTCGAACGGGAGCCGAGGGAGTCGATACCGGTCCCTCCAAAGGAGGAATCGCCGCGGAAGGGGAACTGGGTGGAGGTTCCCCCTCAAAAGGCGGGAACAGTCGAGACTCATGAGATGGGAAATCAGCGAAAGTTGATTATTCGCTATCGGGAGAATGACGAAGTGGAGATTCAGTATGGATCGAAGCAATATGTGAGGAAATTACCGCATTCGAATGCGGTTCTGAGGATCACGATACCGGAGGGGACTCAGTCAGAGCAAGGCTCCCCATCGAATTAGGAATAGCAAAGAGGATCGGCGGATTATGGAAAATAAAATTTATAGTCGAGTGAATCGATCGAGATCTTTACTGTTGAATCTTTATTCGAATCGAGGAGTATGGAGTAAGCAGGAAGATAATATGGGCGATTTTGGAAAATTGAATAAAATAAAACTATCTGGTTTTAAATCGATACGGGAGATGGAATTAGATCTCACCTCGCTTAATATTTTGATCGGTCCGAATGGAGTTGGGAAATCGAATTTTATCCATTTTTTTAGGTTTATGAATCAGCTTCGCTCAAAAGAGCTGCAGATTTATGTTTCTCAAAAGGGAACTGCAGAGAGATTTCTTCATTTTGGTGAAAAGGAGACAAAGTCGATTCAGGCGCATCTTCAATTTGATCCGAATGAATATAAAGTTGAATTAGTTCCGACCCAAGAGGGAAAGCTTATTTTTAAAAGTGAGGAGGTCATTTTTAATGCCGATAAGATCCGCTATCAAGGAGGGATCAAGCGATTTTCCTTAGCCAATGCGGGACAAGAGGAGTCTGGATTGCCGCCACCGAGTACGTTGACAGCAGCAAGTCATGTGTCTGGATATATCGCTGATTGGAAAATCTATCACTTTCATGATACAAGTGATACCTCTGCACTAAAAAAAGTTTCGAATATCAATGATAATGTGCGCTTGAGTCCTCAGGGCGAAAATCTTGCGGCATTTCTGTTTTCGATTCAGAGGACCACGGAGTACCAGAAGATTGTCGAGACCATTCAACGGGTTGCTCCTTTTTTTCAAGATTTTATTTTAATTCCTGACAAAAATAATATCGATCAAATCCGGCTTCGATGGAAGCATAAGGGGTCAGATTCCTATTTTGATGCGAATAGTCTTTCAGATGGAACGTTACGATTCATTTGTTTAACGACTCTCTTGTTGCAGCCTTATCATCCAACAGTCATTTTATTGGATGAACCAGAACTCGGTTTGCACCCTTATGCGATTCATTTATTGGCTGCGATGATTAAAAGTGCTTCAACAAAAACGCAGATCATTGCCTCCACTCAATCGGTGACCTTAGCGAATCAGTTTGAGTGGCAAAACATCGTGATTGTAGAGCAAAAAGACGGCGCTTCACATTTTAGTCGCCTCGAAGAAAGTGATGTTAAAATCTGGCTTGATGACTATAAAATGGGAGAGCTTTGGGAGAAAAACCTCATTCGAGGAACTCCTTAATGAAAAGAGTGGGAGTGAGTGCGGAGGGGGCAACCGAATTGGAGTTTATTAAACGAGTCATCGCTCCTTATTTTTATGAAAACAATAGAGCCTATATTACTCCTGTTGATATGGGGGGTAATGTTTCAATTCAAAGAGCGGGTGATGAAATTAAAAAGCTTTTGAGAGGATTTGATGTTGTCACAACGCTTTACGACTTTTATGGCTTCAAAGGTAAAGGAGTGAGAACTGTTGAGATGTTGGAAGAGGATTTAATGAAAGCGGCAGAGTGCACCTCCAAGGGTTTATTTATTCCTTATATTCAAATCTACGAATTTGAAGCCCTTGTCATCAGCGATCCTGAATCTTTATGCAATCAAATGGGATCGATTTCTAAAACGGAAGAAAATGAAATTCAGGCGTTTATCGATCAAAAAGGGGGGGCAGAGAAGGTAAACGATAGTAAGGAGACAACGCCTTCAAATCGAATTTTAAAATTATTTCCTCAATACGAAAAAAAACTCCATGGACCTCCTATTTGTCAGAAAATTGGAATGAAAGTTCTGAGGGAGAGATGTCCTCGGTTTAATCAGTGGATTGAAAAAATAAACAGGGGTCTTTAGTTTGGACTCAAAATCTATTTCATGGGTTCAAAAATTATCTTAATAACGCACGAGTTCGCTCCTTATCGAGGGGGGGTGGCAACGTATTGTGAAGAGGTCGCTCGTGCTGCGGTGCGGTTGGGGTATGAGATTGAGGTTTGGACGCAGGGGAATTCGCAAGAGGATGATCGGTTTCCCTTTTTGGTGCGGCGTTTGCCAGGGGTCGGAAACTTAAGGCCTCTTTCACTGTTTTTATTCGCTTTTTCACTTCTTTGGAGGACTGAGGATCTCAAGGGAGCTCGTGTTTATCTTCCGAGTCGGGGCTCTCAATGGGTTTATATGAATCTTTACCGACTTTTCGGTTGGAATCCGGGGAGAGAGATGATCACGACGTTTCATGGAACCGAAATCTTACGCTATGCGCGAAATAGTTGGTTAAGAAAGTGTGCGGATTTATTTTTTACAGGATCAGTCCATCGATTGACCACGGCCTCGCATTATTCAGTGCAGTTGCTTCAAGAGAAGGGATTTGGAGCTTGGACTGCCGAGATAAAGGTGGCTCCGTGTGCGCTGAAGTACGATTTTCAACGCATTGAAGGTCGGTCGCTTCGTCAAGAGAAAGAGCCTTTAAATGAGTTTCGAGTTTTGACCTTAGCGCGGGTGCATCCTCGCAAGGGGCAGGGGGAGGTCGCTAAGGCTTTGGGGGGTCTACCATTAGAACTTCGCGCTCGTGTGATTTATCAAATTGCGGGAAAAGGGGATAAAGATTATTTAGATCAGGTGGTGAATCAGTGTCAGAGGTCCGGAGTTTGCTGCGAGGTTTTGGGGGAGATTGCCGAGAATAAAATTGCAGAGACTTATCAGAACTGTGATCTCTATGTGATGACAAGCCATTCACTTGCAGAAAGTGTGGAGGGATTCGGAATGACCTACTTAGAGGCGAGCTTCTTTCAGAGACCGGTCATCGGTTATCGAACGGGAGGAGTAGCGGAGGCTGTGATCGATGAAAAAACCGGATTTTTGGTCGAGGAGGGAGATCTTCAAGGATTAACAAACGCAATCAAGCGGATCTTGATGAATCCGATTTTGGCGCGTGACATGGGAGAGGCGGGGCGTAAACATGCTCTCTCATTTTCATGGGAAAGAACGGCACAAATACTTTTTGGAGTATGAAAGGATTCGAATGTTAAAAAAATCTAATTTTTACTACGCTTTAACGTGGTTCTTTGGCCGTCCAATTTTGGATTGGGGGATGAATATCCATTCGACGGGAGGAGAAAATCTTCCGGAAAAAGGGCCCGTTTTATTGCTCTCGAATCATATTAGTCACTTTGATCCTCCGCTGGTAGGGTATGGCCTCCGTCGGGCGGTCGATTTTTTAGCGAGTGCGGAGTTTTTTGAGAACAAATGGGTGAATCGATTTTTTAGATCGATTAATACCTATCCTTTTAAACGAGATCAGGCACAGGATTTAACGGCAATGCGTTGGGTTCGAACGAGTTTAAATGAGGATCGGGTCGTTTGTATTTTTCCGGAGCGAGGAATTCGTTACGGGGAAAAGTCGGTTTTAGCCGGGAAATTATTTCCCCCTGGAACGGCAGAGGTTGCATTTCGCTGGGGAGTGACGGTTATTCCGACGGTTGTATTAGGAAGTGATCATTTTTACACGTTAAAGGCGTGGAAGAATCGACAGTCGGTGTATGTGACTTATTTGCCAGCAATTCATCCCCAAGATTTTAAGAGTGCGGCTGAGATGAATCGAGCGATTGGAGAATCGATGCATCAAGAGGTTCGTCGTTTGAAGCGGATTTATGATCTGAATGAAAGTATTATGCCGATTGCTGCAGAAGAACATTGGGGAAAGCCAGTTCCTGCTTAAGTTTTAAAATTTCCGACCGATAACGGTAGGATGAGCTCTCTTTTTAAAGTTTCTCCTGCAAAAAAAACCAGCCAAGCGATGGCTCGTTGTATTTTATTGGGGGTTGGGGGGATTGTTTCGACCTATTTAATCTCAGAAGTGGTTCCCTTTTATGGGGCAGATATCCCTTTTTCTTTTCATTTAACCTGTGGCTTAGTCGTGGCAGTTATTCTGTTGGCGACCTTGACCGCGCTCTATCGTCTGTCTCTTCCTTCCTCTTTTTCAGTTGAGAATTCTAATTTCATAAAAAAGCCTTTGAAATCGACTCATTCCGCTGATCGCTCGATTCGAACACAGCGATCTCCGTTAGTGGTTCCGTTGAGTTTCAATAAAAATGAGATCGCTTGGTTTGAGCGGAACTAATTTTACCGCTTTTCCTTTTTCATCGTTTCGCTAATCCGATTAGGAATGAATCCGTGGTTTTTATTCAGCATCGCCTTTGTTTTGGGCTCAGTTCCGTTTGGATATTGGGTGGGGAAAAGTCAAGGCATCGATATTCGTCAGCATGGCAGTGGTAATATTGGATCGACAAATGTCGCCCGGGTCATGGGAAAAAAGTGGGGACTACTTGTTTTTATACTCGATTTTTTCAAAGGATGGAGTGCGGTCATTTTAATGACGAAGTCAGCACTTTTCTTGGATCCGGAAACGTTACCCCTCTGGAGCGCCGCCGCCGCAATTGCGGTCATTTTAGGTCATAATTATACCCCTTGGCTGCGGTTTAAAGGGGGGAAAGGAATTGCGACCTCCGCCGGAGTTTTGTTGGCCATGATGCCGTGGGCTTTATCTGCCGGCTTATTGAGTTGGATTTTTCTTATGAAAGTGACCAAAACGGTTTCAATTGCCTCGCTCACGGCCTGCATCGTCGTTCCTTGTTCCGCTTGGTTTTTATATCCAGGAGAGAAGGTCCTTTTTGGATTTGCGGTTATAGCCGGTGCGATGGGAATTTGGCGGCATCGCTCGAATATTCGACGCTTAATCTCAGGAGAGGAATTTACCTTTAAAAAGGAAGAGTCAAAAGCTGAGGGAGAATCTTGAAGATTGGACTCTTAGGGGCGGGGGCCTGGGGGGGAGCGATCGGAGAGAAGATCCGAGGCCAAGGACATTCGGTGGTGGTCCATCACCACGGGGAATCAAACTGGAAAGAGAGTTTTGAGGCCTTGATTTTAGGGCTTCCTGTACAGCATGTGAGATCCACCTTGAGTCGCTTTTCAGACCCGGCGGTCCCCATTCTCAGTTTAAGTAAAGGCATGGAGATTGGAACGCATCAACGAGTCAGTCAGATGATTCTCGATACCTATCCGAAATCAAAGTGTGGGGTTTTGTCTGGTCCGACCTTTGCAGAGGAGGTGGTGCAAGGATTGCCAGCGGTGGCGGTGATTGCGAGTGATTGCAGTGAAACCAGAGTATTTTTTCACGACCTTTTGCATGACTCTCGATTACGACTTTATAGCTCCTCTGATGTCGTTGGTGTGGAACTTGGGGGAGCCCTTAAAAATGTCTATGCGATTGCTGCCGGAGTTTGTCGGGAATTGAAATTGGGTGAGAATGCTTGGGCGGGACTATTAACTCGTTGCTTAGCTGAGATGACTCGGATTGGAATGAGCCTTGGAGGAAGACCTGAGACCTTTGCGGGATTAAGTGGGGTGGGGGATTTGATGCTGACGGCATCCAGTGATAAGAGTCGGAATTTTCGGGTTGGTCAGCAGATAGTTCGAGGGGAGATCCTCGAGGATCTTTTGGGGAAAATAGGAGGCGTAGCGGAGGGAGTCTCCACGGCTAAGGCAATCTATAGTGATGATCGGATCCCTGCCGAGTCCAAGCCGATTGCGATTGAGGTGTATCGAATCTTGTATGAGGGAAAATCGCCGGCCTCTGCCGTAAAATCATTGATGGAGCGTGCAAAAACTTCGGAATAAAAGGGCGGGCAAAGGACTCTTACCTGCGTATGAAAAAAATAATAGGATTGAGTTTGGGATTGTTTCTCTGTTGGGCTTGTGGGGGAGATCCACAAATCAAGAAAGAGAACTCCTCCCATTCACTTCCGCTGAGTGGAGTAAAGCGTATGGATCGAATTATTAAAACGGAAGAGGAGTGGAAGAAGCAATTAACGGCCGAACAGTTTGAAGTCGCCCGAGCAAAGGGGACGGAGCGCGCATTTTGCGGGAAGTTGACCGATCATAAGGAGGAGGGGATTTATAAGTGTGTTTGTTGCGATCTTCCTCTTTTTTCATCGAAACATAAATTTCATTCAGGAACCGGATGGCCCAGTTTTTTTGATGTGATTGATCGAAATAATGTAGCGACAGAGAGCGATCATAAATACGGAATGAATCGAACAGAGATTCTTTGCGCCCGGTGTGATGCTCATTTAGGCCACGTCTTTGAGGATGGTCCTGCTCCTACAGGATTGCGTTACTGTTTGAATTCAGTCTCGATGGTTTTTAAGGCAGGGCTTTAATTTAGAAGTGCAAAAAAGCGCTCGGCATCGCTGGGCCAAGGGAGAATTTCGTTGTTAATCAATAAGCCAATCGGAAGCCTTAAAGCATTTAAAAAGTTCAAAGTCGCGCCAGTTTGTTGTGACGATCGTTTTGACTCCAGCGGTTGAGTACGTAGCGGCGAGGTAAGTATCTAAGATGCGTTTGCGACCCAGATTAAATTCTTTCATCCATTGAAGAAAAAGATGATTACTTTCGGCGGATGGGTAAATCACTCGGAACTCTTCTACCGACTCAAAATGATCCGCCCATTTCAGAGCCTCTGACATTTCAAAGGGTCGCTCGAATCGTTTTGAGTCAGTGACGATATGCAGCCACTCTTGGAGAACTTGTGGAGCAAGAAGAGCTCCTCCTTTTATATTTTTAAGGGATCGATCATAAAATCGCCATGCCTGTGGATGAGATTCATGTTCTTGAATCGCCAAAGCGATCAAAAAAGAGGTATCAATCCCAATCATACAACATCTCCCCCATCAAATCATCAGAGCCTCGTAGAGGAGTTAATATTTTTTTTACCGATCGGGGGCGGAGTGTTTCCAATGATCCGGTCTGTTTTATTTTAGAGTGGCGATAGTCCTCCATGGCCTCCCGAATAAGCTCTGAGGTCGTTCGATCCTGTTGCTTTGAAAAAGCTTGAAAAGCAGCATAAACGGGCTCGGATACATTAATTGTTATTGCTTTCATACATTAAATATAATGTATGATTAAGGGGGGTCAACTAAGATTTAGGTCATAGAAAGAAATAGGGCGATTGAACTGAATCAATCGCCCTGATATCGGTTTTCAATAGATGAGAGTTCTTAAATCGAGGTGAGCCCTTTGTAGGTCTCAAGGCGATTTTGAATTTCAGTCATCTTGAGGCTCTCAAGGCGTTTTAAGCTGAAGGCTTCGACGTTGTAGGAAGCGACGATCGTTCCTCGAAGGACGGCCTCTTTGAGAACTTGAAAATCAACAGTTTTTTGTTGAGCGCAATATCCAGCAAGTCCGCCAGCGAAGCAATCGCCAGCCCCTGTCGGATCAGGAACACGGGTTAATGGAAAAGCGGGAACGGCAAACAGTTGATCCGGCCCAAAAAGGAGACAACCGTGTTCCCCTTTTTTAATCGCAACAAATCGAGGCCCCATCTTTTGGATTTCATGTCCAGCGACCACGGTATTCGTAACCCCAGTGAGAAGTTTTGCCTCGCTATCATTGAGGATCAACATATCGACTCGTTTAATGAGATTGAGGAGATCGGCTTTCGCAATGTTAATCCAGAGATCCATTGTATCTGCAATGACGAAACGAGGCTTCTCCATCTGATCGAGAACCATCGATTGAAGAGCGGGAGCGATATTGGCAAGGAGGACGATCTCACTCTGACGATAGCTTTCAGGAACTTTAGGCTCAAATTTTTCAAAAACATTGAGAGCGATTGAAAGCGTGTTGCGATTGTTCATATCCACTTCATATTCGCCGGACCAACGGAAAGTGAGACCCTCAGCGATTTCGAGGCCGGTGGTATCGATTCCCTTGGATTGATAAAGCTTCCGATATTGATCAGGAAAATCATTTCCGACCACGCCGACGAGATTCACCGGATTAAAAAAGCTAGCGGCGACCGCGGCATAGGAGGCAGAGCCTCCGAGAAGATCTCGATGCGACTCCTCTGCGGTTTTAACATCATCAATTCCAACTGATCCAACGACGAGTACTGACATGGGGGGCTCCTTTTGTTAGAGGCAAAGTGATACAGGAAAAAGGAGAGTCGTAAATCACGGAAAAATACATATCTCCCCCAATTTCGCTTCTCTGTATTCGAGAATTTTTTGAGCTAATCGTTTCCCCAGCTCTTGAGGGGTTTGGGATTCGATGAAAGCCTTTTCTCGACGTTGGTTTTTTTTGCCATCAGACCAATAGCCTTCGAGATGAAGTCGATCCCCTTCTGTTGTTGCCAAAGCCGCAATCGGTTGAGCGCAGCCTCCGCCGAGTGCGAGAAGGAAAGAGCGCTCAGCGCTCACGTGGGCTCGGGTGATGGGACAATCGAGAGGAAGAAGAAGTGCGGTAAGAGGATCGTTTAATCGCATCTGAATCCCAAGAGCCCCCTGCCCAGGAGCCGGAAGCATTTGTGAGGGGAGAAGAGGGGTGGCGATCAGTTCTTGGAGATCAGGGCGAAGTCGGTTAAGTCCCGCTTCAGCAAGAATAATTCCAGACCAATCCTGATTTTCGCGAAGCTTGCGAAGTCGTGTATCGATGTTCCCTCGAATATCGACGATTTGTAGATCAGGACGAAGAAGGTGGAGTTGGGTGATTCGTCGTGGACTTCCTGTCGCGATAGCGGCCTTTAACGGGAGTGTCTGTAGATTGTAGTTTTCTTTTGTAATCAGTAGATCCAATGGGGATTCACGTTTAGGAATCAAGGCAACTGCGAGCCCTTGGGGATCTTCGACGGGAAGATCTTTAAGGCTATGAACAGCGAGATCGATCTCGCCTTGCAGGAGGGCGACTTCAAGTTCTTTAGTGAAGATCCCCTTGCCTGCCGGCAGTTCTTTTTGCGATTGTAAGGCCCACGAATCTCCGGTGGTTCTAATAATCTTAAGATCGATCTCCCAATCCGGAAGAAGCGATTGAATCCGAGCTTGGAAGAGTTTCGTCTGGGTTAAAGCAAGGGGAGAGCCCCGAGTCCCAATGACGAGTTTCTTTTGCATGGAATATTAGAGTTCCCACGAAGTGACAAAGGGAGGATTCACTCTGTTCATGATGTAACTCAAAAAATGAATTCTCTTTGCTCCCTTGAGACTTCGTTGTGAAACCGTTCCTTTAAGCCGGAGCCCCTTGGAAGCCAGGAAGGAGGCCGTCCTCCTTTTTCGGTTTAGAAACCGGAGGATTTTCGGGGAGGGGCTCGGAAGGGGTTGGATTGATGGGCGGATCGATTTTTTTAATCGGCGGGTTACTCATTTTTCCCTCTTTAATTAAATCGATCACATTTTGACCATCGAGAACTTCATAGTCTAAGAGCGCTTGTGTAATGAGCTCCATTTTATCGCGGTTCGTTAAAATCATCTCTTTGGCACGAGCATACGCGGAGCTCACGAGTTCAAGGACCTCTTTATCGATCAATTGAGCGGTCGCTTCACTATAACTTCGTTGTGAGCTGAGATCTCGACCAAGGAAGGTCATGTTGGAATCGGCACCATAGTGGATCATTCCCAATTTTTCACTCATTCCCCAATCGCAAACCATTTTCTTCGCATACCACGTGGCCATATTGATATCCCCTGAGGCCCCGCTACTAATATCGCCGATGAATACCTCCTCGGCGACTCGACCTCCCATGGTAACGCAAAGGTCATCGATGATCTTTCTGCGAGAATGTCCCAAGAGATCCTCTTTCGGAAGCATCATCGTGACGCCTAAAGCAGGACCACGAGGAATGATGGAGACTTTGTGAAGTGGATCGGTGTGATCAAGAAGAACATTTAGAAGTGCATGACCCGCCTCATGATAAGCGGTGATCTTTTTCTGCTCCTCAGTCATCGCCATGCTCCGACGTTCGCGTCCCCAACGGACCTTATCGCGAGACTCCTCGAGTTCACTTTGACCGATCGACTCCTTCCCACGACGAACCGCAAGAAGGGCCGCTTCATTTAAAAGATTCGCGAGTTCCGCTCCAGAGAATCCAGGGGTTCCACGGGCAATGAGTCCCAGTTCCGCCTTTACATCGAGCTTCACTTTATTGGCGTGAACCTTGAGAATCTCTTCGCGACCTTTAATATCAGGAAGATTAATCATCACCTCACGATCAAAACGACCGGGACGAAGTAATGCCGGATCCAAAACATCTTTACGATTTGTGGCGGCAATCATGATGATCCCCTCTTGGGTATCGATTCCATCCATCTCGACGAGCATTGCATTGAGGGTCTGCTCCCGTTCATCGTGACCTCCCCCCATTCCACTACCACGGGCCCGTCCCACGGCATCGATCTCATCGATGAAGATCAGACAAGGGGCATTTTTGCGGCCTTGCTCAAACATATCACGAACACGAGAGGCACCGACCCCAACGAACATTTCAACAAAATCAGAACCGCTAATGCTAAAAAAGGGAACGTCCGCTTCACCCGCAATCGCTTTAGCGATCAAGGTTTTTCCGGTTCCCGGAGGTCCGACCATGAGAATTCCCTTGGGAATTCGACCCCCCAGCTTCGAGAATTTTTTGGGGTCTTTTAGGAAGTCAACGATTTCGTGAACCTCATCTTTCGCCTCTTCCACACCAGCGACATCTTTGAAGGTAATTTTCTTTTTATCTCGCGAGAGTAACTTCGCTCTGCTTTTCCCAAAACTAAAAGCTCCCTTGCCGGCCATTTTGATCTGTTGGCGGAAAAGAAAATAGAGAATCAGGATGAACAGAATAAAAGGAAGAGTGCTAATAAGGATCTGCTCCCATTTATGTTCATTGAGTTTTGAGTCAAGATCCGGATAGCCATTCGCGGCAAGGAAGGTATTGAGATCGCGATTCCAATCGGTATCAATAATTGTTTGGAAATTAGTCGAAACCGGTTTTCCCGTTTTTTCATCCTTTTTAAGATATTTCCCTTCGAGATAAGATTTGCCGGTGTTTTCACGAACAAAGGCCAACGATTCAATCGTCTTTTGACCGCTCTCCTTTTGAGTTCGAATCATCTCCTTAAATTTAGAGAGTTGAATCTCCTCGGTGACGCCGATCGGCTTTTGGAAAAAATAAAAAGCGAGGATAATGGCAGCGAAACAAGAGATAAAAAGGAAGACCCCCTTCATCGATTCGTTATCTCCATCCCCGTCATTGGAGTTTTTCGGTTTCGGACGCTTACGAACCGGCGGTTTTTCAGTTTTCGACTTCTTAGGAAATTTGACTTCTGGATCAGACATATGGGAGAACGTAGGGGCTCCGAAGGGGAATGCAAATCCGAAATCGATAAACGGCAACAATATCGCTGTTTTTTTGATTCAATTGCTCTGCAATCGGTTTTCTTAGTTTCTCGATCGAATAGGGATCAATCTGTTTTATTAAATTGCTTTTGAGTTGTCCCTAAAATCAAAATCGACTTTTTAAAAGTGTATAACTTTTTTCGAGACCTGACTCAATAAAGCTCCAGTCACTTTCTGAAAGACCTTGCTCTCTTCGTTGATCTCGATATTCCATCATTTCGGCACGAAGTTCAGTCGAAGAGTCGTACGATTCCGAAGATTTTCCGTAAATTTCACTCAAAAGGTGGCTCATCGTTTTATAATAAGAGGGATTATGATCGTTCATTCGTCTTTGACTCCACCATACAAGCTCAAGCTCAGCGCAGAGGTTAATATCGAGAGGTTTCCTTAATCCCTTTTGAACAACGGTGTAGTAGCGCTTGAGATGTTCGAGAATCAAAGGAGCCGATTGAGGATACTCTTTTTGAAACGTAATGGCAGCGCGTGCTGCATGATAAGCCAGCATAAATGAATCGATTTTATTGAACTGATATTGTTCTCTGGCGATGGTGTACATATTCCAAGCAAGCGAGAAATAGTGGTGCTCATAATAATTTCTCCAAGCCTTTGCTTCGAGTTTTGCCATGGCAGGGGGATGATAGGCCTGGAGAGAGGGCTCACTTTGATCGCTGTAAAGATCAAAAATAAACAGAAGAACAAAAAAAAAGAATCCGATAAAAAGATTTCTCACAAATAGATAAACTTTTTATTAAATCTTAAACTTGAGATAAACCGCATCGATCGTCGAAGCGAGAAGAAAATCCTTTTCCGTTAAACCGCCGGCATCATGGGTCGTCAATCTTAAGGTGACTTTATTATATCGAATATCAATATCAGGATGGTGATTTACGGCTTCAGCCTTATCGGCGAGCTGTTTGACAAAGTCAATCCCATCAAGAAATCGGCGGAAAGAATAAGTTCTCGAAATGAGCGACCCCTCTCTTTTCCAGTCCGGAATTTTTTTAAGATGAAGATCCCTACGGTCAGAGGAGATGAGTTCAGATTTCATAAATGAATTTTAGAGAGGAAGAGGATCAATCGTTCCCTTTTTATCTTCTGGTGATTGCAAAATAGATTACATAAATCCAAGAGAGGAATCCATGGAGAATAGCCCAAAGAATCGATTGATTTCGACTCCACGAGCAGACGATGGCGATTGCGGTTCCGAAGGAGATTCCTGTCTGAATGATTTGAGGGGTCATGAGGATTAGAATAGATCGATTGGTCGAATAGGCAAGGATGTAGAGAAGTGAATGAGTCACTTTCTCTTTTTCCATACTCGACACTTTCTTGCTATTTTTCTTTATGATTCGTGGAACGAAGAGGAAGTAACATTTGGACTCCTGACCCTGATCCAATCACTTGAGGGGCCTTTCCATCCCATTTTTCGGCAATTAAAAGATCAATCGCTCCACTTCCATCACGAAGGGCCTCATTTCGAATTCGAACCGCCTTCGCTTCCCCCTCCGCTCTGACGACAGCGGTTTGGGCATCAATCTGCGCCTGTTGCAATTTGAATTTTGCTTTTGCCGCCTCTTGCTCTTGAACCATTTTTTGTTCGATCGCTTTTTCTAATTCCTTAGAGAGATCAATATTCGTAATGATCAAATCTTCGACCGTCAGCAATCCATCAAGCTTTTTGCGAATTTTATCAAGGGCTAAACCTTTGATCATTTCGCGATTCTTGACGCATTGTTCTGCGGAAGATTGTGCGGTCACCTCTTTAATCGACTCTTGAACCTTTGGATTTAGCACTCCTTCAATAACGTTGAGGTTGTATTCTTGATAGAGTTCGACGACGTTGCTTTCTGGATATCGAAAGAGGACTTGAAGAGAAATTTGCATGGTTTGAAGATCCGAAGAGAAGCAAGGAGCGTTTAAGGCATGAGATTGTTGCTTAATCGGAACTTGGATGATGCTGGTGATCCAAGGGGTTTTAAATCCTAGACCTTCATTTTTAAATTGCGGATCGACATTCCCCAAGGTGACAGCGACCCCACGATGTCCTGGATCGATTACGTAAAATCCGCCTAAGACAAGGCTGAGGCCAAGAATCGCCCCAACAACCATGAGAATTGTTGCAATACTTTTTCCGAGTGAGTAATCGTTCATAAGAGGGAACTTAGCTCATCACGTGAAATTGCAAGAAACATTCACAGGCGATGGGGTCAGTCCAACGTTCAACGTTATTTTTCATAACTTTTTATCTTTTCCTTTGTTAATCGATCTCCTCTTTTCTCTTTTTCTTTAATTAGGTTTATCACTGTTTGGATTCCACTTCCCGTCTTATAACCATATTCCCGTGCTAAACTCGCTTTTGTCTCTTTTCCATATTCATGTCTTATCCAGACCTGCCATTTCTGCTCTTTTTCCTTCTGCCAAAGTTCTTTGATCTCTTCTCTTCTTCGAAATAGCTCCAATCCTCTCGATAGACTCTGCTCTTTTTCTCCTTGATGCACTAAATGACTCTCGATATCTCTTGAAAAATCAGCTCCTCCTATCACTAATCCCATTCTCGCTTGATCCCTTAAATCTAAATTTATACGATTCGTTAATTCCCATTCCACTTCCTTACGATATTCTCTTCCCCCTCTCCAGTACTTCCTTCGCGAAAGGTCAAACCCAGGATGTAATTCCGCTTTCTTCCCACTATATCCATGATGACTGCTCCACTCATACTCCTCTAGCTCCTCCCATCCTCCTCCATAACTCTTAACTCCTTTTTTTACCCCTTTTTTACGGCGAATGGGATTCATATGAATGTAGAGAATTAGTCTCTTCGTATAACTCTCAGAATCCACCGCCTCCGCGCGGTATCTCCCTTGAAACAGATGCCCTACTCGCCCCCTCTTGCGATTATAACGCACCGTATAGGTCGTTCCTATCCATCTCATCAGTTCTGATAAATTCGGAAGTAATGTTTCTATCATCAAATGATAATGATTTCCCATCAAGCACCACGCATGACAGATCCCTTCATATTTCACCAGCCCTTCACTCAATACCCCTAAAAAAAGCTCTCGATCTTTCCGATCCCTAAAGATCATCTTACGATCGTTCCCACGTGCCATCACGTGGTACATCATGCCCTCTCTTAATATCCGACGCTTTCTTGCCATCCCTCCCTCTTACTTCACCCTCGCCTCTCTGTCAATAAAACGTTGAACGTTGGACTGACCCCAGTGCAAGTCCGAACGCATCATCATGAACTCAAAAGATGCCTACCATGTTCTATAAGTCGTTCTCTAAGAATGATATAGAGCTTAACTTAGCGGTGTTCGCATCATGACACTCGGGCGTTTGCTATTTTCATCCCCATCATTATGCAATATCAATTAATTCCTTTATCGTCGCAACTTTGTCCTTTGAAAGGGAGTATTTTTTCGACTTAACTTTGGTCCAAAAAAAATCTTTTATATCTTGCTCGTTCTTAAACTGGAACTTCGCTTCATCCATACTGGAAATGTTATCTACACACTTTCGTGCGATTCCTGCTGCGCGAGTAAGGTGGAGAGGAATTTTTTGTTGAAGATCAAATTTTTCGTCAAAAATCTCTTCTAAGCAACTTTCAAGAACTTGATCGAATTCGTCAAATAAATCTTCAACCGAAAAATTCTTTGGCATTAATAGGATATATGCAAAATTTGATATTTTATATAAAAAAAATCCATTCTTCTCTTTTAGTTTCCTCTCATTTGTTATTAATGAAGAAAATTCCTTAATGCCCTTATCGTTATCTAAAAAGAAAACAGCTTTTTTTGCCGAAAAGCCATCTATTGTTTTAAAAACATCGAGATACTTTTTTACCTCACTTGTTCCATTTAGAGCTTTGGTGATAGGTATGTTTGATTCTTCAAATGTGTTAATTGTTAAGGGGCGGGTATCTTCAATAAAAAAAAGCACTCCAGATTGAGATGCTGAAAAATAAGCATCAAAATTGGAGTCTCCCATTAGCTTGCTTACTAACTCAATGTCATCATCTTTAACGGACTCAACTGTTAATTGTTTTTCAACTTTATGATCGTTTAGGATCGCCCAACTTGAGGTCTTAGGGTTTTGTCGGCTACAAGCGAGAATAATTGGAGAATGGGTCGATAAAATAATTTGAATGCTTGATAGCCATTCGTTCGAAGCTAGTAAGTTTCCGAGTTTTATGGAAATATCGCCATGTAGAAATGATTCCGGTTCTTCTAAAAGCCATATGGGAACATAAAACCCTCGATGAAGAGATCTATCACTATCAAGTAGATAATGTGTTTGATATAGTATTATTGATTGCGCTCCTGTTCCTTGCGAGGTGAGCGAGATTTCAGGTAAATTTTGTGAAGCTCGAAATGAAATATCGGAGACCGCGACAATTTCGTCTATATTTGCTGGCAAGTCAATTACAGTCGAAGATCCGGGCCAAAAATTTCCTAGACTTTCTGTAAGTGCTGCAGATAAATACACATTTGCTGTTGTTCTTAGCTCATCCCATTTATTTTGAAGTTCTTTTAGTTGATCAGACATTGAGGCATGCCTGCCCCAATTGTGAAACAATCTTTGTTTAAATTTCTGTTGTGCTTTTTCAAGAAGATCGGTTCCCTCTTGCGGGTGAATATAAGAAATCGAAACTGCATTAATAATATCTTGAATGTCTTTGTCTAATCCATCCAAAAATTGCACTTTTTCTTTCGCTACAGCATATTCAATTGAGATAGTTTTACTTGCTTCTCGGTATGTAAATATTTTTTTTACACTAAGCCTTGTTCCATGCTTTAAAAGCATTCTTCTTTTTCTTATTTTACCTTCTACTAGTGATATATCGAATTCTATAGTAATTTCGCATGTATTATATCCAGATTGTCTTGCTGTAAATTCAGTTTTATTCAAATCAGAAGGTTTAAATAACGAATCATCAAAGTAGCATCTTAATGCGGCTAAAAAAGCCGTTTTTCCTGAGTTGTTACTTCCAATCATGTAAGTTGAATTATGTAACGTAATTGAGGTCTCTTGTCTTAGACATCGAAAGTTTCGAACGGTAATTGTTTTTAGAAAATTCATAATTTAGTAAACAGTCGATCGTTTTCCATCGCCTGCTTCGTATTCGAAATATTTTTCCTTGGTGCTTTTTGGCGACCTTGGTGGTTAATTTTTGTTTTTACTGACAACGTTGCACCCTGCTATCTACTGCCAAACATTTGAGAGCCTGTTGGTTTTTACTCTGCGTCGCTAGCTCGGTCGACATGGTTCGATGGTGTCCATGTCCATGTTGACTCCGTTCGTTTCCACTCACTTCTGGCTGCATCGTGCAACCTCACGCCTTGCGTGATCGTTCCCCGATATTTATCGGGGCAGGTCGCCCCTACACTCGGGGCTCGGCGCATTCCAAATCATGCCAATTTTATTGACACAAGTTATACTATTTTAGTGTAACTATTTATTAAAACATTCGTTGTTAGCAATAATCAAATTTAAAATTGTAACGTTACATAGCTCCTTTTCTCTTAAACCACTTTAACGATTGTTACATTTTTAAAATTACAAAACAAGACATCCTCGGCCTATCGGCCTCCGGGGATTTTTCGCTTTATGCAGAGGATGCGATTAATTGACCGGTAACATATTACTAGATTTTATTAATAAAATCTTGCCAGCACTTTTATAATTCCCATCGTGAATAAGATGGGAAAAAAGCTTTATCATTTTAACTAATAGTAGTCGTCATTATAGCCACTACAATTAGTAGTGGTAATTTCTCTTTAACATCAAAATGCAAAAACTCTGCCTCAAATGAGAACAGGGTTTTGCGAAACCTTAAACCAAATGATTCTTAATCCTTTGGAGATTCGAATCAAGGCTCAAAGCAGAGTTAAGAGGCTGTCTTTCTGTCACTTTTATTTGATCGTTTAAATCTTTAAATTGTATTGTGACCACCCAGGTAGAAACCTGGGTGGTCTGGTCAGCTTTCGCTTCCCCTGACTGATGAGCGCTCGGGTTGCGTCCCCGCAGAGCCCTATCCTCTCCTCAGTCTTGAAAGTGTTGCTCTAGTTATATTAGCTTAATCTCTATTTATCTTCAATCATTTGCTCATAGGATTCTTCATCGATAACTTTAACAATTAAA
>CAMCYL010000004.1 GCA_945883905.1 Akkermansia muciniphila
GCAGCCGACAAAGGAGGCGCCGATAGGAAAGAGCTCACGATCCTCTCCCTTTCTGACGTTGCGGCGTCGCGGCGTTGCGTGAGAACTGCTTTAGGATTTCAATCCCCCTCTTCGATTTACCCTCTCAAATCCAAAGTTGTTTTGGACGGTAGTGGGTTTCCTCCCCCTTCGCGAATTTTCTCTTTAACTTAGCGGTGAATCCCTTTGTTCTTTTCATTTTTTACGCTACCTTGGTTTATGATCCAAAGTCTAACCTCCGCCATCGGTGCACTTCAGGTTCAATCGGAACGACTCAACATCCACGCCCATAATATTGCCAATCTCAATACCCCCGGCTTCCAAGCTCAAATTCCCGCCCAGCAAACCGCAATCGCAGGGGGAGTCCAACTCAGTGCAGTCACAACCTCTAAAACACCCGGTACTCCGATCGATTCAGAAAAACCGACTGAGACAAATAATGTCGATCTGATTGCCGAGACCGTCGGCACCATCACGGCGCTTCGCGCTTTCGAAGCCAGCGCCAAGGTCATCAAAACCAGCGACGAAATGCTCAAGATCATTACCAAGATATAAATTGATTTGTCATTTATTTCTCTCCTCGGCATCCTTTCGAGATGAAGTGCTTACAACTTCCCTCTATCCATTTTTACCCTCTAATACACGTTCATTCAACGTGGCTCGAAAACTACGCCTTTGGCTACGACCTGATCCATTTTTTACGTCCAAAAACGGTCGTTGAACTCGGGGTTTTCTGGGGCGGATCCTTCTTCGTCTTCTGCCAAGCAGTCAAAGCCTCTGGAAGCCCTACGATCTGCCATGCGGTTGATACTTGGGAGGGGGACTCACAAGCCGGAAAACTCGATGAATCGACTTTTCTAGAATTTCAAAAAAATCGTGAAACTCATTTTGCCGATATCTCTCAAGTCAAACGAATGCGCTTCGAACAAGCCCTCGACTCCTTCCCAGACGAATCGATTGATCTCCTTCACATCGACGGTTTTCATACCTATGAAGCGGTCAAACATGATTACGAGACTTGGCTTCCTAAAGTCGCAAAAGGTGGCATCATTCTTTTCCACGATGTTAAAGTCGTGAACGAAGAACAAAATTTCGGCGTCAAACGTTTCTGGGAAGAATTAAAAAAAGATAAACTTCATTTCGAAATGAATAATCAATTCGGCCTCGGAGTCCTTTACAAGGGAACAGCACTTCCTCCCGAAAACGAATTTCTCCGAACGATATTTCAAGGCACCCCAGAGGAACTCGAAGAGATCGATCAATATTATCTCTTCATGAAAGAACGCCTCATTAGTCGAGCCTACATCCAAATGTATTATCGCTCCGAAGAAAAAGTCAAACAACTCGAAGCACGTCTCCTCGATCTCGAAACCAAAATCCGCAATAAAGAATGGAATAAAAAAGCCTCTTAGAAATTAAATAATCGAGCGCCGACGGGCTCCCCCAATCTGTATCACATAGGCATCAACCTAAGATACAAACAGATGAAAAGATAAATAGCCTGAGAGCCTGTAAGTCGAATAGCTTCAATACATCTCCACTTCTCCGAACCGCCGCATGAAACAGGTGTTCAATGCCTTTAAACAATCCTGTAAATCCTGTTCATCGATGTTAAACTCTGCATTCTCCTCCCCTTCGCTATAAAGCTTACCCTTGGGGGCTATCCATCCACATCCATACCGCTCCATTTCTCATCACCATGGTTGCCTCTTATGCGAAGGATATCCCTCTCCAATGCAAAAACTCGGTTCCCTTTTTATTTCGAAAAATCCTCTAACAACTTCTTCGGAAAATCCGGATACACCATCGCTTGATCCCGTAACCTCCTCAATCCCTCCTGATCTCCCACCGCAAGCATCAACTGAAAAACTATTTCGTAAAAAGGAAAATTCCACGGTTCGATCGATAAAAATTCGACCCCACATCGCTTCGCCTCCTCTAATTTTCCAATCTCCACATACATCTCCATTAATAATAAATTCGCCGCACTATTATGCGGATAAAGAGCAATGGCTCGCAATCCAAGATCAATCCCCTCCATTGTCTTTCCCATTTCTCTAAGTCCCTTTGCCTCTTCAACGAATCGAAAGGACTCCGAAAAATCCTCCTTCAATCGAATCCCCTCTGCCGCCGATGCATGGGCTAAAGAATAACCGTCACGACGATAATAATGAACGTCGTCATCCCGAAGCGATCCAATTGGCCATCGCTCATTAAAAGCAACGCTATCCGTTACCAGATAGGCCTGCGGTTCCCCTTTGATCGTCGCCGATCCGACATGAAAAACGACGCTCTTCGGATAGTAAAGCACTCCCAACCCCTTCTCTCGTACCTTCAAACAAAGCGCAATATCCTCCAATCCAAATTCATCGAAACCACCCACCTCCATGAACAGCGATCGCCTCATCAATAAACAGGCCCCTAAAAGAGCCTGATACTCCCGTGCTCGATTCACCACAAGTTCCTCGTGATGAAAACTTTGATAAATCGCATAAAAACCGCCTAGTCCCCGATTCATCACATAGCCCGCATGATTAATTAATCCGCTCTCTGGAAAAACAAGCTTTGGTCCCACAATTCCAATGCGTGAATTTCTCATCGGTTCCAACAACGCCTCCAACCAGCCCGCTTGAGGAATCGTATCATTGTTTAAAAAAACGAGAAATTCAGAATCGGCCTTTTCCGCTCCCAAATTTGAGGCCTCATTAAATCCTCGGTTCTCCTTAAGGCCCCACCACCTCAATAAAGGCCACTCCTTTTCTAAAGAGCTCAAATAATCCTGCGTTCCATCCTGCGAAGCATTATCAATAATATGAACCCGTGCTCGAAGAACAGGGGAAAGCGTTTTCTGAAGTGCCGCCAAACAGGCCTTCGTATGATGAAGCTGATTAAAAGTCGGAATAACAATCGTGACGAGATCCTGTGGCATCCCTCAAACTAGTAAGGAATTTCCAAAAAATAAACTCTAAAGAAAAACACTCTCTTGGCCTAATAGTCAAAAGCACCGCCTTTCAAATTCAGCGGATCGAATCGCGCGGAGCCGCAGAGGCGCGGAGAAAGAGAGGGTTAACCGTCCATCCTCGCTCATCGAGGAAAGCTGAATCGCTGGATAGCCAGTAAGCTCCATCGCTTAAATCCCCAGTTTTGAATGCATTTAAGCTAGAAGCTTCTAGCTATATGCCATTAGTCTTTTAATCCTTGTGCAGCTCCCCCCTATCCGCCTATCAGTCTAACAGCCCAATAGCCTTCCTCTTCCCTTCTCTTCATTCAGCCTAAAGATCAGTCCCATTAGCGAAAATCAGTGCAGATCAGTGGTTTATTCCCTTTTTACTTGGCGTTTTTTGCCTTTCGTTGCTCCCCTTCCACCCTCCGAGCTAAAATTGCAAGCAGCTCCGCTGTTAGAATGGAATCGATTTACGATCCTTTTGACGGTTAATCCCTCTTCTCAAACTCTTTCAAAATAACTTTCAAGCGATGATCCCATAAATGCTCTCGTGCCGTCCGTTGCTTCGCCATCGCTCCTCTCGTCAAGGCCTCCTCCGGATTCGCTAACAACTCACAGGTCTTCGTCTCCAATTCCTCCAAAGTCTCCCCTACGACAATCTCCGGCTCCGGATAACAACTCATCACATCCGGACTCCTCAAATTCACTGAAACTCGTCCCGAGGCCGCAATCTCAAATAACTTTTCATTCCCTGTCGCATCCCGTAACGGATTCGCTCCATTCAAATGCACGGTATATTTTTGATAATACTCCGGTAATTCTCCTAAATTAATATTCTTGCCCGCCTTCACTCCATACGGCTCCCACTCCGAAGCATTCGAAAAAACATCAACCAATCCCTTCTCATACAAACGCATCACAAGCGCAGGGCGATCATAACGCGTCACCAACTTCACCAACATCGTGAAATCAAGTAAAATCCCATGATCATTCGCAAAGGCAAAGGCCTTCGGATAAATCTCTCCCGCCATCTTTAATAACTCCAACGAAGGCGCAAAAGGATTCTTCGCCTTCACCTCCATCGCTACTGCTAATAACTCCCGCGTCTGCGGCTCCAATCGATACCACTTCTGCACTGCCTCATCCCCCGCTCGTAAGATATGTTCCCGACTCATCATTCGCAGCGAAATCAAATCCCCCCCCGCCTTCATTAAATCAATGGCATCCTGATGAGGCGCACCACGAAATCCAGGGTTTCCAATAAAGACCGCTTTATCTTTAACTTCACACGGAAACCGCTGCTTCAAGAATTCGGCCGGTGCCGCCAACCGTGAACTCAACTGCTGATCAACCCCAAAAAGTCGTGCCTCCTGCGCCATACTCTCCCCGTAAAAAACATGCCAAACTTTCGGATGACGGATAATCGACTGAAATTTCATCTCCGAACTCGAAAACCACACGTTCGTCGGATAGGTAATCCAACTTCGAAAGTCATCAAACCAGATCGATCCAATTTGCTTCACTCCTGCGGCATCAAAAAAAGGCTCCGGATAAAAAAGCCAAAAGAGATCAAGACCAAACACGGTATCAATTTGCAAATCCTCTAAAAACTCCCTCCAATGTTCCGCAAGTCGTTTCAACGATTTCTCCTGCGACTTCTCCCCCAACATCGATCGCTGAATGCGCGAAGGAAAGGTATCCCGCACAATCGCCTGATGTCCCAAACGCTCACAAGCCGAAGCCATGAACTCCGTAGTCTTCGCAAAAGGAACCGAATGATCGTTCGATAAAAAAAGAACCCTTCGACTCATGAGACCCCCTCAACAATCGACTTTAATCGATGTTCCCAAAGCCCTTCATTCTCGATCGCGATCTGATTCTTCCTTGCAAACAGATGCCAATCCTCTGAATGCTCCCTGAAATCATTCCGAACGGTATTCCACTGGGTATCCCCCGAAAGCACCACGACTCCTTGCCACGGCCCAACATAAATCTCCGGCGAAAGCAAAATCGGCACTGAACCCATCGCCATCGTCTCCGGAATCCGCTCGTAAGGAACCCCTAACAAAAGAGGACTCATTAAATGGAGCTGTGCGCGATATCGAGAAAGTATCATATTTTTATCATAACGATCCAAATCCGGTTTCGCCTCGATCCCATACTGTTTCAATAGCTCCACCGCGCCAAAAATATCTAAATCTTCACGTCCTCCATAAAGATACCAAAGATTCACATAAGGAATCACCTCCGACTCCCGCAAACGATCATACGGTTTTAAAAACTCCAAACGACTCGTACAAGATTTCAACCGCTCAAAACAGTCGAGTTCAAACTCCGGTAGATAAGAGGGATCCAACTCACAAGCAATTCTTCCTATTTGCTTCGGACTCGCATCGAGATCAATATATCGTCTTGGCGCCCCAGGAGGGAGAAAGGACCACATCATCCCAGGAATAATCTGGAGCGTATCCTGAAGATAATAATGCCGACATTTCTCATGCACCAACGGCTTTTCCCAAGAGCCCAATTTCAACTCCTCCCAATTCCAAAACTGCAAAATATTCTTCAGGGGATGCAACCATAAATGATGAATCCGTAACGGCTGACCCTCTTGATGAAAAATAAAGGGAACCATCAAACTACTCGCATCTAAAGAGATCACATGATCAATCTCAAAACCTAAAATCATCTTCATCAATTGATCGACTAATCCAAAACGACCCAACTGACGCTCCTCCTCACTCTCCTCCTTCAAGGTCTCAAAAGCCTCCCACAACGCAGAAACATCCCGAGTAATCACATGGACCCCTGCCTTTTCTCCCGCCTCAAACAAAAAACGTGAAATCCGACGATGCCGAGGAAATCGGTCATCCCCCAAAACCAGCACATTCTGAATACGAGCCGCCACCCGCAGAGTGTAAATTCAACAGACGAAAATACCAAGAGAAATTAACCCCATTTTCCAGTGATTTATTTTGTGACCCCCCCCTTGCTCGCGCCTCACTTTTCTCAAGGACTCATCTGGGATGCTTATTGGGGTGCAGTCGTAGAATCACTTACACGAAAATACAACTTTCAAAATCCGAGTTGGGTTGAAAACCCTGAACGTTTTCTAAAAAAACCGTTCTTCGGCATCGAAGCCGCTTCACTGCGTGCCACGCTTTTAATTGAAAGCCCCATCGAATTCCGTCGTAGAAACCTCTTCGTCACCGCAAATGCTCTCGAACCCGTTTGAAAAACACCGATGCTTTAAGTTGTTATTTCATACAGGAATTTCAAATAAAAAGAGGCTTCAATACAAAGAAAACCCTATTTAACCGCAGAGGACGCTGAGTATCGCAAAGGAAGACCTGTATTTAATTTCTTAAAACCAAAAATATTCTCATTTTCCTGCATTCCAGCCTTCCTAAGAGTTATAATCCTTTATCCTCTGCGATACTCAGCGTCCTTTGCGGTTAAATTGTCTTACTCCTATGCAGTTCCATACATCTCCACAATCAACTCTCTTAAAAGTTGCGCCGTACTCGGTTTTAAGCGATCAATCCTCTTGACGAATCGACTCTTATTCACGGTCCGAATCTGATCGATACAGATATCCGCCTCTCGACCGGCACATAGAATCCTCAATCGACACCGCCACTCATCACGAAGCTGCGTCGTCAAAGGGCAGATAACGACCGTCTTTAAAGCCGCATTCCGATGATCATCACTCAAAACGACACAGGGTCGTGTCTTTCCAATCTCACTACCCTCCACAGGATCAAGTCGCGCGAGAAAAATCTCGTACCTCTTTGGAGAAGCGGTCATCGAAACTCCGATTTCTTAACTGAACTCCAAGGAATCTCCTCTAGTCCCTCTAAATCGGTCGAAGCCCAATCGACTTCGATCGTATCCTCTTTAGCCATTGCCTTATAAGTCTCTTTCCATGAAAGCTTCATAGTCATCGGCTTCGCAGCTCTCAAAATCAAGTGATCCTCCAATGTCTCCACAAGAATCCCCCCCTCCAACCCATACTTCTCAATGACCCCCTGAGGGAGCCGAATTCCCCTCGAGTTTCCGATCGCTGTAAGTTTACATTCCTCAAAAGGTTTCATGTAATTACTGTAATTCTTTTTTAAACCAGTGTCAAATCCTAGAGCTCTTCTTGGTAAATTGATCATTCCATTTCAGTAGTCGACAGTCCACAGAACGACTAGGGAAATACAAAAATTATTAAGCGCAGAGGATAAAAGAATAGAACTCTCAGGAAAGCCGGAATTCAGGAAAAAGAGAAAGTTTGGGGTTTTAAGAACTAAAAATAAGGATTTCCTCTGCGTTACTCTGCGCCCTCTGCGGTTAAATTGCTTTTGTATTTACTCCCCTCCGTACATTTTCAGCAACAAGCCAACACCCAAACTCCAGTTTTTTCATCAACTTCTATTTCCTTTCGCAATTTTCTTAAAAACCGCTATCATCTTTTTATGCAGCGTTTTCTTATCCTCATCCTCCTCAATGCATCTCTTTGCGCCGAGGAAAAATCCCCTTCTCCCGGCAAGGAGGAAAATTGGCTCCAGAAAAACATCGAAGAACAGCAAAAACTTCAATCCAATCGAACTGCCAACGAGGCCGATAAAATAAATCCCTTCCAAGCGATCGCAAAACCGAATGAGGAGAAACCGAAATCAACAGAACCCTTTGCCCTGATCCAAAATAAAGAAACTGCTGTAAATAAACCGATCAACAAAATAGAGGCCCCCCGTCCAATCAATACCGACACCTCTTTCAAACCGGCTGTTTCCGGGATGCTCTCCGATAACTTTAATCAGATTCAAGGGGAAAAACAGAGCCGTGCCGCAGTCGAACGGATCGATTCCGCCAATAAGGAATCCGATCGTTTAAACACACAAGAAGAGGATCCCATTGAAAAAGCTCGTAAGGAGCGAATTCAACAAAACTTAAACTCCAAAGCGAATGATAAGTTGTTCGATAATAAATTCGAACTCCCTGGAAGCTTTGATCATCCCAATGCCGAAACCCAACGTAAAAATCCCTATCTTTCCGAAAATCAAAATCGTTTCCAACAAAACCGTGATTCCTTTGGAACGACTCCCGTCAACAATTTACAAACCATTCAGATGATCAAACCGATCGAAACACCCCAAATGATCCAAAATCCGGCCCTGAACCGCTCTGTTTTCGAAAATCAAAAGCTGCGCAACGAAAATCAAAAGCCGATCTACAATCAAATGATGACCATCCCCGGCACCGGAAGAAGCAGAATTCAAGATCCCAACGATTTCCTCAGACGATAATCGATGCCCGAAAACAAAAAAAATAAAGTCCATTCAAGGACATTATTTCACGCAACGACGCCACGTTAAATCCTTCCCCCTCTCGTTCTGATCACGGCTCCTCCGAGCCTCCTCCCTCTTTTTAAAAATAGAAATGAAGAGCTGATGGCTCAGCGTTATGGGCGAAGGGGGAAAAGAACAGCTATTGGCTAGAAGCGATTAGCCTAAAGCGAAAGAAATAAATACACGCCTGATCCATCGG
Source organism: Akkermansia muciniphila (assembly GCA_945883905.1). Taxonomy (GTDB): domain Bacteria; phylum Verrucomicrobiota; class Verrucomicrobiia; order Methylacidiphilales; family CAMAQI01; genus CAMAQI01. Next base: position 8,495 of record CAMCYL010000004.1, read on the forward strand.
CGCTCCATTAAAAAATCCGAGAATTTCTCATTGAGAGGATTGTGAGCTCCTTCCGAAGAGAGGTAAAACCGATCCCCTACAGAGAATCTCGATCGTTTTTTGAAAATATTTTTTTCAAAGAAACCGGAGAGATTCTCTGTAGGCGGCAGACAACGAGGGAGGCGCCGAAAGAAAAGAGCTCGCGATCCTCTCCCTCTCTGACGTTGCGGCGTCGCGTCGTTACGTGAAACAATCCATAAAATAAATTTTTAATCCCGTAAATCCTATCAATCCATGTAAAATTTTTCATTCATTCAAAATCATAACCAACAGTTGAAGGAATCCTAAAACAGCTTAAAGCTCTTTCATTCCGTCACGAAATTCAGATTTCAAACCCCTGTTGGTTATAAGTTGTGAATAAGTTGAGATTTATAACCAAGAACTTTCAATAAATCAGACTTGAATGACTTTTTGCTTTCCCTCTGAGAGAAATTCTCCATCTTTTCCTCAACTTATTTTCGTCGGCAACTCTTAGAGGATCAGTAAATTAGAACCGATTTCTGGAGTTATTGACGTCATTAAGAAGAAGATGATCTCTTTCTTTTAAAATAAAGAAATAAAACCATCTCCTAATAACCGCTCTTGAATGGAATAAAAGTTATGAAATGTGTCATCGGGAAAGAAGCATTAATTGCAGGTCTTCAAATGGTTCAAAACGTTGTCGCTTCTCGCACAACTCTCCCTATCCTTGGAAATGCCCTCTTGGTTGCAGAGAATGGTAAGCTGACGATCTCTACCACAGATCTCGACATGGGAATCCGTGCTTCGATTGCTTGTGAAGTGATTAAGCCAGGAACGACAACTCTTCCCGCGAAACGATTTTTTAGCATTATTCGTGAACTTCCTGCGGTTGAACTCACTTTAGAAGTCAACGATGAGAATCAAGCAACGATTCGTGCGGCCTCCTCCTATTTCAAAATTCTTGGTCTGCCTGCAGAAGATTTTCCAGCTTTTCCAAAAACAGAGGGAGCACGTCAATTCAAAATGACTCAAGGGACCTTCCGCGATATGTTGCGTCGGACCGCCTATGCGATCTCGAATGATGAGAGTCGATATGTCTTAAATGGTGTTTTCTTAAGCTTTCATGATACCAAATTAACCATGGTCGCGACCGATGGACGTCGTCTTGCGCTCGTTGAACATGAGATGGAATTTGCCAAAGGAAATGAAACCGATGCAATCCTTCCGACGAAAGCCGTGAATGAACTCCAACGAATTTTAGGCCAAGAGGAGCCATTAACGATCTCCTTATCTGATAATCAGATTGCCTTTGATTTAGGGGAAACCTTCCTTGTATCAAAACTGGTTGAAGGAAAATATCCGAATTACAAACAGGTTATTCCTCCTGAAGCGAAAGATCGTGTGATCATCGAGCGTGAACTGCTTTTGAATGCGACCCGTCGTGTTTCATTACTATCGAACGATAAAACAAATTCGATTCGATTAAGCTTTGGACAAAACAATTTAGATATCATGTCGAACACCCCGGAAGTCGGAGAGGCCAAAGAATCAATTCCTGTAAATTATAAAGGAAAAGAGTTCTCTATCGCCTTCAATCCGACCTATCTCCAAGATCCGTTGCGTCACATTGACTCCGATGAAATCTTCTTCGATTTCATTGACGAACTTAGTCCTGGGGTCATCAAATACAGCAAGCCTTTCTTGTATGTGATTATGCCGATGCGCACGGCATAGTTTACAAAGGATCTCCCCCTTCATTCAGAATTTTGAGATAAGCATCATAAACGAAAAATCGATTTCGTTTTTGACCGGTCATTTCTCGAACGATTCCCATTTCGATGAGTGATGAAACCGCTTTTGTGGCTGTTGGAAACGTCATTTGATGATCACGACAGATCTGTTTTAAATTCAAAATGGGACGTTTTTCAAATTCGTGAAAGACGCGAAGGATGTTGGCAGCAAGACGTTTTGTTTCTTGCACCTGTTTTCGATCCTTTTCAAAAAGTACTATCAAACGTCGAACAGTTTCAACCGCTCCCAATGCAGTTTCTTCAACCCCTTCGAGAAAGAAATCCAACCAGCTTTCCCAATCCCCTTGAGTGCGAACAATATCCAGTTTTTCGTAATAAATATTCCGATGTTTTTTGAGATAAAGACTTAAATAAAGAAGTGGAAGAGAAAGAAGGCCTCCTTCATGAAGAAGCAAAGCAATTAAGAGCCGTCCCAATCGTCCATTGCCATCGAGGAAGGGATGGATGGTTTCAAATTGAACATGGGCAAGAGCCGCTTTGAGGAGGAGTGGAGTAGAGTGATCATCATGGAGAAATTTTTCTAAATCGCCCATGCAACGATCAACTTCATGGGGAGGAGGAGGAACAAAGTGTGCTTTGCCTGGTCTTGTGCCGCCGATCCAATTTTGGCTTCGACGAAACTCCCCGGGATTCTTATCACTTCCACGACCTCTGGACATGAGTTGAGCATGCATCTCTCGAAGAAGACGGTTACTCAAGGGAAAACCGTCTTTGAGCCGACTCATCCCGTGATTTAACGCAGCGATGTAATTGGAGACCTCAACCACGTCATCAAAAGGAACTCCAGGGACTTCATCGATTTCAAAAAGTAAAAGATCCGACAGGGAAGATTGGGTTCCTTCAATTTGTGAAGAGAGAACCGCTTCTCGACGAACATACGCGTAAAGAAATAGGTCGGGATCAGGTAACAATGTGGCGACACTGTCGAGCCGTCCGACAGCAATCGTCGCGCGTTCGAGAAGCCTTTGGCGAGATCCCGTCAGATCCAAGGGAGGGACAGGAGGAAGCGATAACGGGATAAATGCTTTTACGGTCTCTCCTCCTAAAGTGGAAATACTGTAATTACCTGTTTCAGATCGAATCATAGGATAAACCTTTAATAAGAATATTCTTATTAAATAAAATAGCAAGTTTCTTTAATAAAAGATTACTTATTAAGCCCAGATTCTGCTTTAGGAATCGATTTTATCTGTAAAGCATGTCACCAGAATGGTGAAAGAGAAATGGAGCGCTGATCCGTCAGCTGCCGGAGCGGCATGGTTGTGGGGTGATTTGAGTCCCGGTGTTCGTGTCACGATGTCTTTATCTAAAGCAAAACTGGGACAAAACACATTGTGCCACGGGGGCGGTGCGCCCCTTTCAAAATCACTGTTTTGTGCGGAGCAAATTTCATAAACCAGGGTCGGAAAAAGTAAATTCGATCCCACCGATGATACCACAGCCAAATGAGTCTTGGTTCAGGTGCCTCTCGTTTGAAAAAATGATGCACATCAAGGGCGCGTTTTTTTTGTAGAAAGACAATGGCCACTCCTTATCCAAAAAAGTGGATTTCGATCCAAGAACAAATCGATAAACTGAAGCACGTAATATTTCTGACTCAGTGCCACCTTATGCTTCCTTTTTTGACCCAGTGCCACATTATGGGTAAAAAGAGTGTCAAGATATGGGTTCAGTCACACAATGGTATTGTGTGATCATGAGAATTGGCTTCTTTTCAAAGATTTTTTCGAGAATCGTATACTTCATATTTTAATTTTATTTAGGAACGAAATAGCGACTGTTTTAAAAGTCTCTTTTTCTTTTACGAGGGGGATCGGATTTGTTTCAATGGGAGGATGGCGACTTATTCCAATATCTCCTCCTATCTCTTTGCGAACCTGACCGATCTTAAGGAGCTTCGGGGGCGTTTGATCTCAGAATGTAAAGAGCGACAACTCAAGGGCTCTATTCTTTTAAGTAATGAGGGAATTAATCTCTTCATCGCCGGAACTCGTTCCGATGTTGATGCGGTCGTCGCTTTGATTCGGGCGGTTCCCGGTCTGGAGAAACTCGCCCCCAAATATAGTGAGAGTGATCATCAGCCGTTCAATCGAATGTTAGTTCGCATTAAAAAAGAGATTATCTCTTTCGGTGTCGAGGGGATCAATCCTGCCAATCGGACCTCTCCAAAGCTTTCCGCTCAAGAACTGAAGCAGTGGCTCGATGAGGGAAAACCGGTAACGCTTCTTGATACTCGTAACGATTACGAAATTAAACTCGGAACTTTTAAAGGAGCGCTTCCAGCAGGGATCGGTCACTTCCGTCAATTCCCCGAGGCCGTTCGTAAACTTCCCCCTGAAATGAAGGAGGCTCCGATAGTGATGTTTTGTACCGGCGGGATTCGTTGTGAGAAAGCCGGGCCGTTTATGGAGATGGAGGGATTCAAACAGATCTTTCAACTCGATGGCGGAATATTGAAATATTTTGAGGAGGTCGGCGGCGATCATTACGATGGGGAATGTTTTGTATTCGATCAAAGAGTTGGTGTTGATCCTGCATTAAATGAATCAGAGACAACCCAATGCTATGCCTGTCAAACGCCGTTAACGAAAGAGGAGCAGGAGGATCCCCGCTATGTATATCCCCATAGTTGCCCTTATTGTTATAAAGCCCCTGAGATTATTTTAAGCGAACGTCTAGAGGAGTTGCAGTCCAAACTTCTTGCGGTGACGACTCCTTTACCCGGTTCCGTTCCGTATGAAAATCGACGACCGATGCAAGTCCCTGAGAAATTTGAGGGGGTTGAAGTCGCCGATTTTCTTTACGGAATATTAAAACATCAAACTCGTGAGGAGTGGAAAGCGTTGTGTGATCTCGGTCGAATTCTCGATGAAGAGGGGAAAGTGGTAGCCGCGACTGATCGAGTCAAAGCGAAGAAAAGACTGTATCATCTTCAACCCAATCTGGTCGAACCTCCGGTCAATCCAGGGATTCGGTTTATCTATGAGGATGAAGCGATTCTTGTTTTATTCAAACCGGCTCCGCTTCCTGTTCATCCCTGTGGACGTTATAACCGCAATACCTTGGATTATATGATTAGTCTCGTTTACCCGTTACGAAAAATCCGGGCCGCCCATCGCATTGACGCGAATACCACAGGTATTATGGTGATGACCAAAGCGCGACGATTTGCAGCGATTTTACAGCCGCAATTTTCTCGGGGAGAAGTGGAAAAAACATATCTTGTTAAAGTCCAAGGAATCGCGAAAGAAGATCGATTTGTAATCGATCTTCCGATCTCTGCGGAACCGGGAGAGGTCGGAACCCGGGAGGCCGATCTGGAACATGGGTTACCGGCACGAACCGAATTTGAGGTCTTAGAGCGGCAATCGGAGGGAACCACTCTTTTGATTGCCAAACCGTTGACCGGTCGAACCAATCAGATTCGTGTTCATCTCTGGGAGAAGGGAATGCCGGTCCTCGGTGATCCGGTTTATTTACCAGGAAGAAAACTCGGAACGACTCAAACCAATAATCTCGCGGATGCACCACTTTGTTTACATTCGTGGAAAATTGGATTCACCCATCCGATGACAAAAAAACCGGTTCAGTTTGAGAGCGAAAAACCGACTTGGGCAGAAATTTAGGCTCGATATTTCCTTCAATCCCGGAGAAAGAGGGGCTATTAGGCCATTAGACTGTTCAGTCGCAAGCGACTTAGGCATTAGGGAGAAGGCTAAAAGCCATACAGTCTAAAAGCCTATCGGCCTTCTTTCGACGAATGTCGTTTTCAGAATTTCTGAACGAATTCCCAAGAGTTGCCTTATGCTCTTAGGCAATGTACTTTACTGGCATGACGGACAAACAAATTTTTGATGCCACTACAGGTCAAGGCTCTGAAGAACTTCAGAAGATTTTAAAGATTTGTTCGGAAACAGGGGAATGGTGCCTTATTGGCGGCCTTGCTCTAAATACACATCTTGAGGAGCCTCGCTTTACCCGAGATGCAGATATTGTATTCACTCACGAAAAAATAGGTGATTTATGCGAAAAGCTCGAAGCAGAAGGATTCAAGATAGAACGGTTTGAGTACTCTATTAATATTCATGGATTGAGCCGTGTCTATTTTCAAATGAGTACAGATGTTGAATATAAGGATTTCCCCAAAAGAGCCGTCGATAAAATCCTTTGGGGAATCCCCGTAAAATCAGCCTGTATCGAAGATTTGATTAAGAGTAAAATTCTCGCATCTCAAGAACCGAAAAGACGGACTTCAAAACGAATTCAAGATATTGCCGATCTTGAGCGTATTCGCGAAGAGTTTCCTGAATATTCAAATGCTATTCCCCACCGTGATCGAATCTAGTTCCATTTCGCATCACCCTTCTTTCCCCATGCCAAACAATTGGATCAAATAAAAGCTTTATTATTATTATTTATTTTTTAACTTTACGATGTGAAAAATGCGCAGGCGATTTTTAGAAATTCAAGTTGGATTTGGGCAAATCAGCCTCATTGGGATTTAAATAATGGCTATGTGCTTTTTCGAAAAAGCGTCACCCTCGATCGTGTTCCCCGAGGGGCGAGGTTGTTTATAACGGCGGATCAATCGTATCAATTGTATATCAATGGGAATTTCGTTAATCGAGGCCCCGCACGTGGATTTCAAAGTCGGTGGCCTTTTGATGAAGTTCCCGTTGAATCATATCTCAAAAAAGGGGATAACCTCATTGCGATTCGTGCCTATAATCCCGGATATAGTAATTTTCAATATATCCATCAAGGCGTCGCAGGACTTCTCGTCGCGGGAACTTGGGGGAAGGTCTCTGTCTCTTCAGATGAATCGTGGAAATCTCGTCGTCAATCCGGAGTGACCAAGGGAACAGTTCAAGTGAGTGTGATGCTATTTAGTCAAGAGCACATTGATCTTCGTGAGGAACCGACGAACTGGATGAAAGACTCCTTCAATGATCAGGCATGGGAAAAGGCGTTAATTACTTTTTCCCCGAGCTATAATCGACCTCCCTGGACCTCGCTTGAAGCGAGAGGTATTCCATTAATGGAAGAGAAAACAATTAAGCCACTAACGATCCTCGGAGTTTCTCAAGGGAAATCATTACCACAACCCAAGATCCTTCGAGATGTTGTTATTCCTCGCTATCGGGAAGGTTTACAACATGATCGAAAAGAGTCTCCCTATCGAGTTCTGAAAATAGCGGCGAGTGGGCGGGAAAAGTTTCAAAGTTATTTGATCGATTTTGGAAAAACTCAAATCGGTAGTTTAAAGGTGGAGATCAAAGGATCACGGGGTGGGGAGATTATCGATACGTTTTACGGGGAGACCATCGATAAAAAGACTTTAGCACCCGACTTTCTTGAAAATGCTTTTAGTCATATGGCGTTTGGCGGTCGGCTCATTTGTTCTGCTCAAACAGAGAGCCATCTTTTTTATCATGCATATGGATTCCGCTATTTAATTGTGACGGTTCGTGATTCCGAAGGGCCCTTTGAAATCGATCTTTCCTTACAAACGATCCGCTATCCGTTCGAATGGAAAGGGAGATTTGAGAGTTCCGAGGCGGACTTAAATAAGATCTGGCAAGCCAGTGCTTGGACTCAACAAGTTTGTTGTTTAGATGCTTTTGTCGATACCCCTTGGCGGGAGCAGGCTCAATGGTGGGGGGATGCCTTAATTCAAGGAAAAACGGCCTATCATCTTTCCGGAGATACGGCCTTGTTTAGACGTGGAATCGATCAGATTGCCTTTCAAAAGACAGAAGATGGATTGACCTATAGTCATGCGCCAACGACAGCACATTATACGGTCATTCCCGATTTTTCGTTGATGTGGATATTAACGGTTTGGGAAGATTATTGGAGAACCGGTTCTATTGAGATCTATCAAAAACATCATGAAACGGTATGGGGCATGATTCGTTATTTTGAGGCTCATTCGCAAATTAAAACGGGACTTATTCAGCATGACCCTCGGTATTGGCTCTTTTTAGATTGGCGAGAGATCTATCGGGAGGGATATCCGACCGTTTATAATCTCTTATTTTTAATGACTTTAGAAAAAGTTTTAAAGCTTGAAAAAATTCTTCATCCCAAGAGAGATCTTAAGCGGTATAGGCAATGGGGCTCTCGACTCCGTCAATCGTTGCTTCGACTTCGAAATGCAAAGGGGCAATTTGAAGATGGGCTTACCGTTAAAGGAAAACGGGTGAAGAGTACTTCAATCCAAGCGCAAACCTTAGCAATTCTTGCGGAGCTTGATCCTGCGAATGATCTCGCTCGTTTAAACTCCTTAGTTTTACCTTGGATTCGCGGTGAAATTGAATTAGGGGATGAGAAGAGTATGTTTCCCTCCGCCGCTTGGACGACCTATGTTTTTGATGCCTTAAAGAAATATGGATATGAAGCGGAGATTATTCAATTTATTCGACGGCATTGGACAGTGATGGCCGAGTATGGAACGACTTGGGAGGATTTTAAGCCCTCCCTTGGAAATTTTAGCCATTCTCATGCGTGGTCGGCTCATCCCCTTTCCCATTTAATGTCAATCTTGGGTGGAGTGATCGCAACAAAGTGCGGATCAAAAGAGATTCAATTTAAACCGTTCTTTTACGGGAAAAATGTGGAAGTAAAGACGCCGTTACTTCAAGGGGTTGCGATTTCTGGATGGAAAAGAGTCGGTAATAAAATCGATTGCTGGCTAAAACTCCCAAAAGGAGTTGAAGCGATCGTCCATCTTCCAGGACAGAAAGTAAAGCGAGTGAGAGGAACAAATCATCGGAGCGGCCTAACGGTAGCTTCGACTTCTCCAGTTACATCTAAAAAAACTCTAAAGAAAACAATATGAAAAATCCAAATCCGGATCCGATTAAACACAAAGAAATTCCGATCTGGCGTTTTTCTTCTAGTATGTATTGTTCAAAGGGGCGTTGATTCATAAGGGGATACCAAGTGCCTGAAGGATCTCTTTTTGTGCGGTAAAAAGAGCTTCATCTATTTTTTGGGGATGAACGGCTCCTATTCGTTGATGGAACCGATTCACTGCGAGAGCGACACGAAATTGAAAATGGGGACTTTCGATCGGTATCACCCGATCTTCGATGCCTTCAATCATATCGCTGTTTTGAATGTAGATTTTTTTCTTGGCGATCGAATTTAAAGTTTCAAGAAATTTTACTTTTTGAACTTTATTCTGCTTTAGCCACTCCAGCGATTTTTCTAAAGCGAGGAGTTGCATTTCCGGCTTCAGTCGGGAGAGCAGTACTTTTCCTGAGGAAGTTTGAAAGGGATCAAAGGAACTTCCGATTTCACAGGTTAATCGAAGTTTTTCAGGACTCTCGATTTGATAGAAAACATTTAAGAGTCCTTCGGAAAGAAGACTCAAATGAACGCTTTCACGAATGGTTTGAACGAGTTTTTGGAGGGGGAGTCGTGAGGCCTCTTTAATTTTTTCAATGGGACTGTGCAGGCGTGAAAGCTCAAATAGTTTAAGCGTTAACGCATATTTACCTGATAGATCATCGCGACGAAGGTAGCCCATCGCCACGAGACAGTTGAGCATTCGAAAGAGCTCCTGACGACTTTTCCCTAGAAGTTGTGCGAGGTCGGCAAGGGACAAGGGAACTGCCGCATTTGCAATTTCCTCAAGGATCAAAATCCCTTTTTCGAGCGCCGGTACTGCATAAGAGGGAGAAATTGTTTTTGAAGATTTTTTATTCATTGTTCTTGACTATTTTATATTTAGAACGATGTTTTGTCAATAAAACATATGACTATTCCTTATTTACCGGAACTTCCTAAAAACAAAATTCCGATTATGATCATTGGTGCAGGAAGTATTGTGAAGGACGCGCATTTGCCTGCCTATCGTCAAGCGGGATTTGAAGTGGTGGGGATCACAAATCGTAATCGAGCGAAAGCAGAGGAATTAGCCTCGAGTTTTGGAATCTCGCATGTTTATCATACTTTAGAAGAGGCCCTTCCGCATCTTCCCAAAGAGGTCGTGTTTGACTTAACGCTTCCCGCTAATTATTTTGCCGAATATCTTTTGAAGCTTCCGGACGGGGCACTTGTTCTCATTCAAAAGCCGATCGGGGAGACGATGGAGCAGGCAAAGGAAATCCTTCGAATTTGTCGCCAGAAAAAGTTGAGGGCCGCGGTTAATTTTCAGCTTCGCTTTGCTCCCTTTGTGATCGCTGCAAAATATTTAATCGATCGAGGGGTGATTGGAGATTTATATGATATGGAGGCACGAGTCACGGTTCAGACCCCGTGGGATCATTTTGAGTTTTTGAAAAATGTTCCTCGATTAGAAATAGTATATCACAGCGTTCATTATATCGATTGCATTCGACACTTTTTAGGGAACCCAAAAGGAATCTACGCGAAGACGCTTCGTCATCCCAAACTTTCATCGATGGCAGAAAGTCGATCCTCCCTTATTCTGGATTACGGGGAATCGGTAAGAGCAAATATTCAAACGAATCATTTTCATGAATACGGGTCGAAACATCAAGAAAGCTATATTAAGTGGGAGGGATCAAAAGGAGCGATTAAAGCAAAACTCGGACTTTTGATGAATTATCCGAAAGGGGTCCCGGATCTTTTGGAATATGCGACCAAAAACGCAAAAGGGGAATATGAATGGCAAGAGATTCCCGTGAAGGGAAGTTGGTTCCCTGAGGCCTTTATTGGAACGATGTCCCAGATGATGCGTTTGCAGGAGGGAAGCGATTCATCTCTCTGTACCTCCGTCGAGGATTGTATTCACACAATGGCTTGCGTTGAGGCCGCTTATGCTTCGAGTCTTCAAGGGGGAGTTTCTCCACAATCTTTTTATAATTTATGACAATACTTAAAGGAATGACCTGGGATCACACGCGCGGATATCTCTCCGTCGCTGCGACGGCACAACGGTATCACGAATTGTATCCCGAAATAGAAATTCAATGGGAAAAACGTTCGCTTAAACATTTTGGGGAATTTCCCGTTCATAAGCTGATGGATGATTTTGATCTGATGGTTATCGATCATCCTTATATCGGTTATGCCGCAAAATATGAGGTCTTTTTACCGATATCCGATTCACTCGCTACGGATTATTTACTCGATCAATCGGCGAATTCCGTGGGGGATTCTTATCGATCCTATGAGTGGAACAAAAAACTGTGGGCCCTTCCGATTGATGCGGCCACACCGGTTGCCGCATGGCGAGCGGATCTTGCTGAAAAAAAGGGATGGGTAGTTCCAAAAACATGGGAAGAATTGCTGGAGGGATGTGATCGTGGATTTGTCGATGTTGTGATGGAGGATATCAATGCCTTAATGAATTGGTATGGAATGATTCTTGCGGTGGGAGAAACCCCCTTTCAAAACGAATCGGCGATTGCTTCAGAGGCGGCAGGTGTAGAGGCTCTCGAATTATTGAAAGAGTTGGTGAGACGGGGAGATCCCCAAAAAAATAAACATAATCCGATTCAATCGCTTAACCTTTTAAGTTCGAGTGCGAATACCGAAAAAATTTATTCCATTTTTCCGTATGGCTATTCTAATTATTCAAAACGGGGTTATGATGATTTTCCGTTAGTCTTTGGGGAACTGCCGACCTTTCGCGGAAAACCGCTTCGGACAACGATCGGCGGGACGGGGATTGCGATCTCATCCAAATCACGTCATCCAGAGATCGCGATTGACTATGCTCGCTATACCGCAAGCCCCGAAATTCAACGCACATTATTTACCGATGCGGGAGGACAACCGGCGCACCGAAAAGCGTGGGTGGATGCGGAAAATAATCGACTGAGTTATCAATTTTTTAAGAATACCCTTCCGATATTAGATCGCTCATTTTTGCGGCCACGTTATGTCGGATATGATCAATTTCAAGAACATGCGGGGCAGGTGATCAATCGCACCCTTTACGGCTCTCAAACGACAATAGAGACCTATGAAGAGTTAAATCGTCTTTATCGGCTCTCTCTTAAGGAGGCTTTATGAAACCGCTTGAGGGATTGATCGTATTGGATTTTAGTCAGTTTTTGGCCGGACCCTCGGCGGCCCTTCGGCTTGCTGATCTTGGGGCGGAGGTGATTAAGATTGAGCGACCGGATGGAGGAGATCTTTGTCGCCGTTTGTATATCTCGAATCTAGAACTTGATGGAGATAGCACTTTATTTCATTCGATTAATCGGAATAAAAAAAGTTTTTCGGCAAATTTGAAAGATTCCGAGGATCGAAAAAAAATTGAGTCATTGATTCGAAAAGCCGATGTGATGATCGAAAATTTTCGTCCTGGAGTCATGGAAAAATTAGGATTTGATTATGCAAGCGTTCAAAAAATAAATCCTAAAATTATTTATGCTTCGGTGACCGGCTATGGGAGACTCGGACCTTGGAAAGATAAGCCAGGACAAGATCTTTTAGTTCAATCCCTTTCTGGACTGACATGGCTTTCAGGAAATGCCGATCAGGGACCAGTGCCGATGGGGATTGCCATTGCGGATCTTTATACGGGGGCGCACTGTGTTCAAGGGATTCTCGCTTGTTTAGTTCGTCGGGGAATAAGCGGAAAGGGGGGGAGGGTGGAGGTCTCTTTAATGGAATCGATTCTTGATTTTCAGTTTGAGGTGATTACGACCCATTTAAATGACGGTTATAAACCCCCCGATCGCTCTCAAGTGAATAATGCGCATGCTTACTTAGGGGCTCCGTATGGAATTTATAAGACCCAAGAGGGTTGGATGGCACTATCTATGGGGGATATTGCTCAATTGGGGGAACTTTTAGGGTGCTTGGCATTAAAAAACTATCCGGATAAAAAAACCTGGTTTACCCAAAGAGATGAAATTAAAGCGGTTCTTGTCAATCATCTGCAAACCAAGACCGCGGCTCATTGGCTTTCAATTCTTGAACCGGCGGATATATGGTGTGCTGAGGTCATGAGTTGGGAAAAGCTACGAAATCATCCTGGGTTCCAAGTGCTTGATATGATTCAAAAAGTCGGACGAAGTGAAGAGATTTCTTTAGAGACCACCCGGTGTCCAATTCGAATTGATGGAGAGATTTATAAATCCTCTCTGGGGTCGCCTAAAATTGGACAACATAACGAGGAAATTAAGGAAAAATATTTATGAAAAACCCAAATCCCGATCCGATTAAACACAAAGAAATTCCAATCTGGAATGCCGAAAACTGGTTCTATGAGGATCTTGTCATCGGACAGCGCCAACGTTCGATTCGTCGAACGATCTCCGAAGGGGAGAGCATGCAGTTCAATGCCTTAGTGATGGATTTCCATCCTTATGTGGCCGATGAAATCTTTGCGCAAAAAGAGGGAATTTTTGGCAAACGACTTGTCGCTGGAGCGATGGTTTTTAGCGTTGGATTAGGATTGGTGGCGACAAACTGTGTCAATTCCTTTAGCTATGGATACGACAAGCTTCGTTTTATTAAGCCGACCTTCATTGGGGATACGATCTATACGATTAAAACAAACCTCGAAAAATCTCCTAAATATGAAACATTAGGCTTGTATCGTGCAAGTTATGAGGTTTTTAAAAATGAAGGAGAGCTCGTGCTTTATTGTGAACATATTCAAACGGTTAAATATAAAAATCCGGAAACATTCAAAACGAAGCAATAAAGGTTATGTTTTTTATTTAAAATCAACCAAAGCAACGGCCATAGCGGCCATTCCCTCTTCGCGACCGATGAAACCGATGCGCTCGTTGGTCGTGGCTTTAATTCCGATTTGATCCACGGTGATCCCAAGGGCTTTAGAGATTTTGCTCTTCATCTCTTGTAGATGGGGAGAGATTTTCGGTCTTTCGCCAATGAGGGTCGCATCAATATTAAGAATATTCGCCCATTTTTTATCGGCAAGCACACGAATCTGCTCCAGAAAAACAAGGCTGGAACAGCCCTTCCATTGAGGATCGGTATTCGGAAAAAAATGACCAATATCAGTCTCTCCCATGGCCCCTAAAAGGGCATCGGCGATTGCATGGATTAAGACATCGGCATCGGAATGTCCGTCGAGGCCTTTCTCGAAAGGGATCTCGACCCCGCCTAAAACAAGTTTTCGTCCTGTGACCAGTTGATGCACATCATATCCCATTCCTACGCGATTCATGGGATCATTGCTAAAATATTCGAGGGAAAAAGCGAGGGATTTTTTATCGCTATTAAAAATGGAGGGGGATCGAGAAAAATAAAAACCGCACTCTTAGGAAAGCATGAAAGCTTGAAAAATTTCATTAATATCCAAAACAAAAAAACCTTAAAGATATTGTCTCACGCTACGCTACTACGACGCAACGTTAAAACCCTCCCCCCCTCCTTCTGACCACGGCTCTTGCGAGCCTTCTCCCTATTTTTAAAAAGTTCTCGAAAACGAGCTTTCGATCCCTTTTTAAAAACAGGGATCTATCGCTTACGCTCTTGGGGTCAGAACTTCCCCTCCCTTCATACAAAAACAATCGGAGAATTTCTCTCTGAGAAGATCGTGAGCTCATTATCCTCTCCCTCTCTGACGTGGCGTCGTCGTGTCGTTAACGGAACCCCTGCTCACCCCCGTTCCTGGTTGCCTACCCTCGGCTCTCCAGTTTGTTGCCTTTTTGGATTTTCGCTTTGCGATGGGAGTGTGTGAGACAATGTATTTAAGGATTTCTGTTTTGGCCGCGAGAGCGATTTTCCTGCTTTCGCGCCCGCTTAAGAGAACATCTTTGGCTCTCCTGAAAATCAGCCTCTAAATCTTATTGAGGATCGCACGAAGAACCTCGTAGGGCCACATCATTGCATCGACTTCGGTGGTTAAATCATTCCCATAGAAATCGAGGACAGGACGGGATTCCGCTTCGTAAACTTTTAGACGGTTACGGATCACCTCTTCATTGGCATCATCTAAGCGATTATCCTTAAGGGCACGTCGTTTTAGACGTTCAACCAATTTGGCTTGATCGGGACAGTTGAGATGAAAGATATGCTGGACATCCAGTTGATTATCCATCTTTTTCGCTTGGTTGACGTTGCGAGGAATACCATCAAGGATGAGGCGATCGATTTCCGGTTTGTAGCGCCCGAGTTTCTGCTGATTTTCGATGTGGTGGGACCAAAGTTCGATCGTCAGATCATCGGGAACCAGAAGTCCTTTGCTGGAGTATTCTAGAAATGATTTTCCGAGATCGCTACGAAGATCGAGAGAACGAAAAACATCCCCACAGGCACAATGATAAAAACCGGGGATTGTGCCAAGAACTTTGCCCTGAGTCCCTTTTCCGGAACCGGGAGCACCAAAAATCAGTATAGTCTTAAATTTCACAGAACTGTTACATCACCAAAAAACCGCACTTTTAGCAAGAAAATCGCCCTTTTTCTGAAAGAGTACTCTTACTTAGTTCTTTTTTGAATAGATCTTATAAGGAATACTACTTTATCTCATTTCTTGGATTATAAATTAAAAAATGGAGCGCCGATCCGTCAGCTGACGGAGCGGCATGGGCGAAGGGAGGGGTAAAGAACAGCTATCGGCTAGAAATTATTAGCCTTTTAGTTTTCAATTGCTTCACCTACTGGTTATGTCATAGTTCAAGGATGACCTTTTTTCCTGTTGCAATGCTTGGACTCGGTGGACAAGAAGTGACGTTGATCGTCATTGCTGTCATTCTTCTTTTCGGAGCCAAGAAAATCCCTGAATTGGCGCGTGGACTTGGTAAAAGCGTCGGCGAGTTTAAAAAAGCAAAGCAGGAGTTCGACCATGAACTCGCTGAAGCGACTAAAACTCCCGCTGAACCGCAAAAACCGGGAACAATCTCAGTCCAAGATCCCATCCAAAAAAATTAGTTTGTTTTTTAAAATAATTTATTTGGCGATACATGGAACCCCTCTTCTCTCAAAATTTTAGTGTTCTCTTTAGATCCTGATTTTACCCTCACGCCAAATAATGGACCTTCAGATTGATTCAATCGCTTTTGGAGGCGACGGTGTGGCACGACACGAGGGGAAGGTTTGGTTTGTTCCCTTTACGATTCCTGGTGAAAAAGTTCGTGTGGAGATTCTTTCGGAGCAAAAGAAATTCGGACGTGCCAAAGTTCTTGAGATCCTGAGCCCTGCCCCTGAGCGTGAAAAGCCACTTTGTCCCGTTTACGAAAAATGTGGAGGGTGCCAATATCAGCATCTGACGTATGTAGAGGAGTTAAGTTCGAAAACGAAGCAGGTTGAAGAGACATTACGACGGATTGGAAAGATGCCCTCTGCCCTGGTTCGACCCATTATTGCGAGTCCTCAGCCGTACGGATATCGGAACCGGATCGTACTTCATCGACAGAGTGGTGTTTGGGGATTTCGGGGGAATAATCCCCGAGATTTAATTGCGATTACTGAATGTCCGATTGCCTCTCCGGTGGTGAATCAAGAGTTGGAAAAATTTCTTAAAAATCCAGATCAGAAATTGGATCACGTCTCGATTCGGGATCCGTTGATCTCTCGGAGTGGGTTTCATCAAGCGAATGGAGATTTGGCGAAAATTTTGATCGATCTCGTGGGGGAATATCTACCGGAAAAAGGGGATACGCTCGTCGAAGGATATTGTGGGGGAGGATTTTTTACCGAGGCGTTGGCGCCTCGTTTTCAATCGATCTATGCCATTGAAAAGGATGAGCGACTCCTTCGTGATGCCGATCGACTTCAGTTGGCGAATGTCAAATGGATTCATGACTCGGTGGAGATCTGTTTACAGGAGGCTCTTTTAGAGTCGGAGGGGAAAGTTGTTTTAGTTGATCCACCTCGGGAGGGATTAGAGTCTGGGATCACTTCGATTTTGAATCGCTCTCAAGTTGAAGATTTAGTGTATGTGAGTTGTAATCCCTCGACTCTTGCGCGTGATGCTCATGCGCTTTCGGAGGCCTTCGATTTAAAGATCGTGCAGCCGCTCGATCTCTTTCCACGAACAGCGCATATTGAATGTGTTACGCAGTGGAAAAAAAGGTGAAATAGAGTCTGTTCCGATGGTCTCCTTGTTGTCGGAATAGGCTCTATTTCACCTCTCCTCGGAAAGAGCTCACGATCCTCTCCGTGGTAAATTCTCGGATTGTTTTTGTATGAAGGGAGGGGAAGTTCTGCCCCTACTGATCAGATCAGTAAAAGCGTAAGCGATAGTTCCCTATTTTTAAAAAGGGATCGAAAGCTCGTTTTCGAGAACATTTTAAAAATAGGGAGGAGGCTCGGAGGAGCCGTGGTCAGAACTGGGGGGGGAGGGATTTAACGTGGCGTCGTGGCGCGAGAGAATGCATTTAAGGTTTTTTTGTTTTAGTGACACTAGTGGCCTTCATGAGAGAGTCCTGATTGAATTTTCCTGAAAAGGAGACAGAAGCAAATTTTTATTATGGAAGTTAACGCTAAATCCTTCCATAAGTTAAGATTGCCTCTTGCGAGAGGTCGTTGCTAGCCTCCTCCTCTTATGACATCGGCACAAATTAGACAAAGTTATCTCGATTTTTTTAAAGAAAAGGAGCATGCGATTGTCGCCTCTTCCAGTCTCATGCCCGATTCTCCGAATCTGCTGTTTACGAATGCGGGGATGAATCAGTTTGTGCCGATTTTTTTAGGCAACTCCCCGTGTCCCTATCCGACGAATCGAGCGGCCGATACACAGAAATGTATTCGTGCTGGTGGTAAGCATAACGATCTAGAGGATGTTGGTTTTGATACGTATCATCATACTTTTTTCGAGATGCTCGGAAATTGGTCTTTTGGAAATTATTTTAAGAAAGAGGCGATTGAATGGGCGTGGGAACTCATTGTCGAGCGCTGGAAATTTCCGGCGAATCGCGTTTATGCGACGGTTTATAAACCGGGTCCTGGAGATCCAGCCGATTTTGATCAAGAGGCTTACGGCTATTGGGAGGCAATTTTTAAAGCGGCCGGACTTGATCCTCAGGTGCATATCGTTTATGGCAACAAGAAGGATAATTTCTGGATGATGGGGGATACCGGTCCCTGCGGTCCTTGCTCGGAATTGCATATCGATTTGACACCCGAAGGGGATACAAAAGGAAAATTGGTAAATGGTGGCGATGCCGCCTGTATGGAGATTTGGAACCTTGTCTTTATTCAGTTCAATGCCAATGCCGATGGGACTTTCTCTAAGTTACCGGCCTGTCATGTCGATACAGGGATGGGTTTTGAGCGAGTCGCTGGAATTATCCAAGGAACGAAAAACTTTTCCGATTTTAAAAATGCACGGATCTCAAATTATGAGTCGGATGTTTTTCTTCCGATCTTTAAAGCGATAGAAGATAAAGCAGGAAAAAAATATCACTCTACATTGCCGACGGATACGGCAAAAAAAGAGGTCATCGCCTCCGATATTGCCTTTCGAGTGATTGCGGATCATTTAAGAACGCTCTCCTTTTCAATCGCCGATGGGATTATCCCTAGTAATGAAGGGCGTGGTTATGTATTGCGACGAATTTTACGCCGAGCGATGAACTACGGTCGGGATCTTCAACTCACAGAGCCCTTTTTGTACTCCTTAGTGCCCGTGATCGCTGATCATTTCGGGGATGTTTTTCCGGAGACCCGAAAAAACATGAGTCGAATCACGGAGGTGATTCGAGGAGAGGAGGAGAGTTTTGTAAAAACGATTGGGAAAGGCACAGAAGTATTTAATCGCTACGTTGAAGAGTTCTCTGCTAAATCGATCAAAAACTTTTCTGGTGAGGCCGCATTTACCTTGTACGACACCTACGGATTTCCATTGGACCTGACGCAACTCATGGCGAAGAAAGTTGGATTTGAGGTCGATGAAACTGGATTTCAACAATGGATGGAAATTCAACGGAAACGGTCGCAGGCGGCGCAGAAGAAAGAGGTGATCAAGGTTTCTGAATCAGAGGATGCCGCGGTTGCAACACGGTTTTTGGGGTATGAAACATTGGAGTCGGAGGCAACGGTTGTAACGGTGGGAGAGGATTTTATTATATTAGATCAAACGCCGTTTTTTGCGGAGATGGGAGGACAACTGGGAGATCAAGGAGTTCTCAGGACCTCACGAGGAGAATCGATTTCGATTTTAAATACGATTAAAACGGATCAAGGATCGATTGCGCATCGAGTCGATAAAAATTCGTTGGGAAAACTTTCGAAAGGGGAAAATGTCACTGTGGTCGTGGAATCAACACGTCGAGCGCGGATTGAATCGCATCACTCGGTGACCCACTTGATGCACTGGGCTTTACGGGAAGTTCTTGGAACTACCGTAGGACAAAAGGGGTCGTATGTGGGTCCGGATCGTTTACGCTTCGACTTTGCCTTTCATCAAGCGATGACGCCGCAGCAAATCGTGCAAGTGGAGTCGATGGTGAATGAAAAAATTACGTCAAAGAGTCCTGTTTCTTCAACAGAGCGTGCTTATCTGGAGGTCAAAGGGGATCCCTCGATTCTGCAATTTTTTGGGGATAAATATGGGGATCAAGTCCGCGTCGTTGATATTGGCGGTTATTCTAAAGAACTTTGTGGAGGAACTCATGTCAAGAACACCGCGGATATCGGGTGGTTTAAACTCGTCAGTGAAGGAGCGATTGCTGCGGGTGTGAGACGAGTCGAAGCCCTTTGTGGGGGTGCCGTTGAAGAGTATCTTCATGCGGAGGGATCAAAGCAGCAGGAAAAAGATCTGAGCTTACGTCAAAAACTAACCACATTGCCTCCTCTTCCGGCCCTCTTAGGAAACTCTCCCGAATCGCTTTGGAAATCATTTTCGGCACGCCAAGAAATTTTGGCAAAGGCCGAAATCGAAGTTCGTGAATTTGAAAAAAAGCAAGCCAAGGAGATGGAATCGGTTTTCCAAAAGCAGGCGGCTGAAAATGCGCCGGCTCTTGCGGGAAAAGCTCTCCTCGTAAACGAGATTCCGACTTTAATCCTTGATCTAGGAGAGGTTAAATCGGCTTATCTACCCTTTTTGATCGATGCTTTAAAAAGAGAGATCAAAGGAGTGATTGTACTTGCCGGCCATGATGCGGGGAGGGTCTCATTGATGGCGAGCGTTGATGCAGCGTTCACCGCTAAAGTTCAGGCGGGAAAGATCATCCAAGCGATCGCGCCGATCGTTGGAGGAAAAGGGGGGGGGAGACCGGACCTTGCACAAGGAGCGGGAACGGATCCGACAAAAATAGATGAGGCGTTAGCAAAGGCGAAGGAAATGATCTAAGAGTGTCTCGCGCAGAGACGCAGCGGCGCAGAGTTTATGATTTTAAGTGAAAATGAAATTGGGACTGAAGTGATTCGTGTTGCGATTGATATTCATCGTGAATTAGGGCCCGGCTTATTGGAGAGCGTTTATGAAGAGGTTCTTTTTAAAGAACTCGTTAAAGAAGGTTTTATTGTTGAGAAACAGGTTTTAGTTCCGATTATCTTTCGAGGAGAACGTTACGCTGAAGGTTTCCGTGCGGATTTGATTGTCGAAAAGAAAGTCATCTTGGAACTAAAATCAGTTGAAAAACTAACCGCTGCCCACAAAAAGCAGATTCAAACCTATCTTTCTTTGACAGATCTGCGACTTGGTTATTTACTAAACTTTGGAGAAGCCTTAATGAAGGATGGCATTGTAAGAGCAGTCAATCGTCTTCCTGAAATTAAAAACACATGAATATAACAATACCTTTTTTGATTCCTCCTTCTCTGCGCCTCTGCGTCTCCGCGCGCGACACTCTTTTTCTTGGGCACACTCTGTGAAAAAATATTATCTCTTTCTTTTCTTGTGTGTCGCTTTTGGCTTTTGGGCCGGTCATGTGACGATGGTACGTCATACGATGGATCAGATCGTTGCCCAAGGAGAGATTGCTCGAATGAAGGCAACGGGGATGCAATCCACGGAGGGACCGGTCTGGATGAAAGAGGGGTATCTGATATTTAGCGATCTTACCGGAAACGAACTTAAAAAATATACCGTCGATGGAGAAATCACCTCCTATCGGAGTCCAAGTTCAATGGCGAACGGGAATACCGCGGATCGTCTGGGACGACTTATCTCCTGCGAAACAGAATCGAGACGTTTGGTCATTGAAGAGAAAAATGGGGTGATTCGCACCTTAGTCGATCGCTGGGAGGGGAAAAAATTGAATGGACCGAATGATGTGATCATTCGGTCGAATGGAACGATTTGGTTTACGGATCCGGGATATAAACTGGATCCTGACAAGCGAGAGATTTCGAAAAATCAGGTTTACTGTTATGATCCATTGACGCAGAGCTTAAAAGCGATTCTTGATACCTTTGAAAAACCGAATGGATTATGTTTTTCTCCGGATGAAAATTTGTTCTATGTGGGAGAGGGTGGAAAATCCCATGAAATCTGGGTGTTTGATGTTCGATCGGATCATAGTTTAGCGAATGGCAAGGTTTTTACGACATTAGAACAAGGGGCACCCGATGGCATGCGTACCGATGATCAAGGTCGACTCTATGTTGCTGCCGGAAGTGGAATACAGATCTTTGATCCGAAAGGACAATGGATTGGAACAATCGCGGTAGATGAGCCTCCCTCAAACCTCTGTTTTGGTGGCGTGGATCGTAAGACGCTCTTTATCAGTGCGAGAACCTCGCTTTATATGATTCCATTACTGGTTCGCGGTTCTTTGTAATATTTCCTTCCATCAATAAATTTAGCTTGCAGGATTGAAATCCTAAAGCAGTTCTCACGCCACGCCGCGACGCCGCAACGTCAGAGAGGGAGAGGATCGTGAGCTCATTCCTTTCGGCGCCTCCTTCGTCGGCTGCCGCCTCCTTCGTCGGCTGCCGCCTCCTTCGTCGGCTGCCGCCTCCCGAGAATCTCTCCCGTTTCTTTGAAAAAAGGATTTTCAAGAAACGATCGAGTTTCTCTGGAGGGGCTCGGTTTCACCTCACCTCGGAAAGAGCTCACGATCCTCTCCGTGAGAAATTCTCGGACTTTTCCGTTTTGAACTCGAATGATTTCCTTCTTTCCAAACTCTGTTGAAGTCCTTTAACCTCAGCGGGTCATGATCCACCGTGCACAAACTCTCCGAAGTAAAAATTTTCGGCATATCAAGTTTGGAGAGGCCCCTTTAGACCGGCATGATTTTGGTCAACTTTTTGATATCCTTCGGGATCTCGAGATTGCTCTTTACGATAAGAAATTAATTCCCGTCGCCCATTGGCGACATATGAGTATTAAACTTGATCGACATTTTCTTCATAATGAAGAGGCATTGACGACGTTAGATATTGAAACCCTTTTCGATGCAATCGAAGTGATGAGCGATCAGTTGAATCAATAGAATGACTTTCTTTATTTAAAAAGATTTCATGGAACTTGTTTTTGATTTTGGGAGATGACTAGAAGCTTATTTTGAATAAAACCTTGATGCCAATATTTCTGATCATGAAAATAAATCTTAGTAAAATTACCTGACGCTGAAATTTCGCTGTTTTTTCGATGACGCCCCATATCATTTCGAGCAAAAACATAAAGCCAATGGGAAGAAGTTTGAGACTTTCCAAAGAGCTTCCAAGGTAAGTATGCTTTCAGATTCCAACCCTGTGGGTGCTTTTTTGTTTCAAAACGAACACCTGTTTGAGTTTTAAATAAATGTTCAAACGCATCGCCACGATAAATACCTCTGATAGTTGCCTTGTTTGGAAGTAACATTTGGAGAGAAAAATTGTTAGGGGTAAAATGAAATTCCCAATACGATTCTACGCCTTGTTCTTGAATTAAAATCTCAAATAGATCTCCTTTTACCCAAGTTTGATCATTATCTTTTGTGACTAAGCTAAAGGGGTCAGAATCAAGGAGTTCGGCAAGGACAAGAAATCCTTTATTATTGTAGGAAAACAGCACTGATCCAGCAGAATTATTTTTAGAAAATGATTTGCTCCAATGTTGTTTTAAATCATACTTTAGTCCTGGATAATTATGAATTACTGAAAAATTCGAAAGCGAAATATTGTTATATGTTGGACCTTGTAATATTTCCTGTGATTTTGAAAATCCCTCATTAAAAAAAGAGCCAAAGATAAGAACTAAAAACACCCAAATAAACATTTTGTATCTCAATAATTAAATATTACTTTTTCAAGAGTTTCATATCATCTACGTAAACTTCTAACATATATCGATTCAATTGAGAGATCATTCGAATTCTACCTTTTTCATTTTTTTCCCAAAATATGCCTGCTGGCTCAACGGATGACTCATCGGCAGCAATAAAAAACTGAATCTCTT
This sequence comes from Akkermansia muciniphila, assembly GCA_945883905.1. Taxonomy (GTDB): domain Bacteria; phylum Verrucomicrobiota; class Verrucomicrobiia; order Methylacidiphilales; family CAMAQI01; genus CAMAQI01. Next base: position 31,535 of record CAMCYL010000004.1, read on the forward strand.
CAGGCGCTGAAGGTAAACACTCAATTTCTCCAGAGTCCCATAGAACTGCCTCCTGTTTGTCTAAATCTTTAATGATAGATTGAGCTACACCTTTATCGTAATCGTAAGAAATAGAAATTTTAAATCGATTACCTAATGTAAATCGAATATTATTTGTTTCCGCAATAAAATTACCCTGCTCAAAATGCATGATGCCAATGCGATATTTTTGTCGATACGATTCCCCTTGTTCGACTTCTGTAGAACCAATATAAATCTTAAGTCCTTTATAAAGCCCAATAATGACGTGAGGGTAAGGACTTACTTTTCCAAACTCAACAGTAAACTCTTGGGTATAGCTTTTTCCATTCACATAACTTGAATTTAATAATCGAGCATCACTCGGGACTATTCTACCGTGATCATAAGGGGTATGCCCTGTTTTTAAAGAAGGCAATTCTTCGAAATTATTTTCATATAAAATCTCTTGAGAAGAAAGTGGCAATAAAAAAAATACAAGAAAACGAAAGAAAGAAAATATGGAAAAGTTTGAATTCATATTATATTTTTATGTTACTAGAGTCTTATTCTATTGTCAAATTTCTACGGAGAAATTATCTTAAAGGGTAACTTTTACTACGCTCGTAAAATTTCTGCAATTGGGATCTCTCCCATGCATTTTGAATTTTTAAACCAGAGCGGAGTAATCCATTAAACCATGCAGGTATATAAGTTCGACTCATCGTCATTCGCAACGCAGATAACTGAGAAAAATAATTTTTCTGATGCTCTTTATTGTTTAGTCGAATTGATTCGTAGAGGTGCGCAGATAAATAGAGTGCATTTAACATTTGAAAAGCATATTCAGCATAGTTGCGATTTTCAAACCAATGATTTTGAGTGGTTAATCCGTCGGGGTAATGCTCTTCAAGTCGTAAGATTTCCCAATCCATCATTTTAATCGCTTCTCGGAATTGATACTGCCCTTTATCAATTTTCTGTAGAATCAACTCCAGGCTTCCTAAATCTGTTTTCGTTCCTAATTCCTTTAAAGGAGCTTTGCCATCCCAAAGAATTAGTTCAGAGAGTAAACTGCAATGAGCCCACGACCGATAATCTGAAATTGAAGAAAGATTTTCTTCATGAATTTGATAAATTTCTTTTGAAAAAGAGATCGTCGATGCAGGATAACGAGTCTGAAAATAATGGGTAAACCAGCCCTCCTGAAAGTCACCTTCGGAATTCCAACATGCCTCTGCATAGGCGCACTGCGTCGTTGTGCGAACTCCCCAATGACAGAGCGCTGTATGCATGTAAGTCATTCCAACGAGTCCTTGTTTTTGATACTCTTTTAAATCTTGATGAATTTTAGGATACAAAACTAAAGGCAAATCCTCATATTTTGAAAGGTTGTAATATTCACCTAAAACAAGTGGCATCCCGTAGGGAAATTGTAGATGTTTTTTCAGATGTTCAGCATAAAATGAATTACTGATACTGTTAGAATCATGAAACGCTCTATCGTAGGATCGACTAATTGGATAATAAACTAAGAAATCTAATCCATTTTGAAGATTTTTAGGAACAGATCGTGTGGGAGTTTCGGCAAGTGTCGTGGTGCCCTCATAAAGACATCCCGAGATGCTCAATCGACGATTAATAAGCTTTTCTTCATATGCCTCATCTAACCACTCTCGTACTCGGGATAAAAAATAAAGATATTGGTCTAATCCATTGCCAATCGCTTTACTTTCTGGTGCTTGGCAGACATCCCCCCATACATCAAATCCCCAAACATAAAGAATGTCCACATGCGCCCATTCATTTTTAAGTTGTTCAAAAAAGCGTGGCTTTAAATAGGCATACATCGATTCATGTGTGACATTTAAAGTGGTAAATATTGCTTTATCTTTAACTCGCACTCCAGAGGAAGGAAGTCCATACCACTCTGGATGAGTTTCCCAAATTGTTTTTCCAGAATCCAAAGGAGTATCGGGGTGAAGCATCGACTCGAATATATGTCCACCTGAATAAAGTCTTATTCCTAATTTTTGAGCTAAAGCCCTCGTTAAAGGCCGGTCAGGATAAAAATTTAAACGCTGTCGCGCCATCCAAATAACAATATCATAGGAATCACGATGAGCTTCATGAAATTCAAAACCACGTATTAAAGAAAATGACGGCTCCATTGTTACAGGTTTTTGAATCGAAACCCATGTGCCTAATGGAGGGGAACAGATACCGTCTTCCCAAGGAGTATACCAATACCATCCCTGAATCCTTAAAAATTCATAGACTCCCCATAATACAAACTCACGGGATGATCCTGTAATATTTAAACGACCCCCTTGAGGTTTTAAATAAAAACAACTTTTTCCATTCTGAGATTTTAATGAGGAATCGATGCAAAGTAAAAAACTAAAGTCGTGAGGACCTTCGTCGTCGAAGACCGATTTGAATTCAATAATACAGTTCGATAATGTTTTCTGAAGATGCTCCTTAAGTTCAACCGCTGCATAAGCCAGTGTTGCACGATTCACACGATCTAATTCTTTCTGAAAATCGATTGCTGACTCTTCGTAGGCCCAAACTCCCGTATAACGGTCCGCACACTCATAAGGGAGTAAAATTGCTATTCTTTTTAAAGAAGACGGTTTAAAATTCATATTTTGTTACTAGTGTAACATAAAAATATTGAGAATGCAAATTTTAATAATAGTCCAAGGCTGGAACGAATTAATGTATGAGATGAAGTGGGGGAACTGGGGGTTGGAGCAACGGCAGGAGTTGGGTATGATCGAGTGATGATTGATCGCTACAAGGAGACGTGAAGCGTTGAGGCCTCACACAATGTTGATCTCGGCTTCAGGTATGACTTCAAATTTATAATCTAAAGATTTTTTCATAAAACTTGAAAGTATCCTCTAGCGATCTTAATATTATCTGTGTTAAAAATTTTTTTGAATAAAATGCTCAAAATACTTTATTGGAGTTGTGGAGTATATTTATTAATATCTACAGTTTGGTTTCTTTTTTTCCGAATAAGAGCTCAACACCAACCAATCCAAGTTTTATCTTGGAGTTCCAACTTAATGCCTCCATCGATCAGGACAATAAAAGCGATTACGTGGAATATTTCTCGTTGTCGAGGACTCGAGAGTTCTATAGACCCATGGAAAGGAGGAAGGCCTTCAGAGCGTCTTGATCGTGCTCATGAAATTGGAAAATTTCTTCTGAAACATGAAGTAGATCTCGTCTTTCTCAATGAGGTCGATTTTGGAAGTTCTTGGAGCGGAGGAATAGATCATAGTGAGCTGATTGCGATAGCAGGAAAGTTCCCCTACCTGATCAAGCAATGGAATGAAAATTTTTCGATTCCTTTTTTACGAATTCAAGGAGGCTCAGCGATCTTAAGTAGACTTCCTCTGATAGAGGCGACTTATCAAGAACTTCCTAATCCAACTGGATTTCAGAGATGGTTATTTGGATATTACAATCCATGGAGTGATGTTCAAAAAAAATGGAAAAATGAAATTGCTTCTGAACCACAGTATGGAATACGAGGTTGCGCGGTTGTTCGTTTGAATGTTCCGGAGTGTTCCCCTATTTATGTGACAACACTTCATATGCCATCAAGAAGTAAGTTAATTCAAAAAGCGACCGTTGAACGGCTTCTTGAGATTCAAAGAAACAATCAAGGGGGGTGGATTATCGGCGGGGATGTAAATTTAACTCCAACACATTCGTTGGATTTAAATCAGAAAAATGCATTAGACTTTTTATTAAGCGAAGGGGGATTTCAAATCGATTTTTTCGCATTAGAAAATCCTAAAGCCTTCTCATTTCCAACCGTTAGTCCTCGTATTGCAATTGATTGGATTATGGGAACAGTTCCAATGGAATTGCATGATCAAAAATCATTAAAAAGTGAGCTTTCAGATCATCTTCCCGTATTTGTAAATATTGTTATTAACCCAATGCACTAATAAAACCGTTTCAAATACTCTCGCTTCGCCTTCGTGCTCATTTTTGTTTCGTGGTAACCACGAACTTGAGTCAACGAATCATTTCGCACTTTGCAAATTCTTACCTCCGGTAACATTTAATGTGAGTCAATGCGCATGCAATAAGAGATAATATAAAATATTGATTTTATCTAAAAGTAGGTTACATGTATAACATAAACTATTTTTACAAATTAAAATGAAAGCCAAAACGCCAATATCAGATCACGCAGATCATTTTTTAAAGAGAGCAACGGAGCTCCTTCAAGAGGTGCTTCAAGAAGAAAAAAAGGTTGTTCAAAGGGTTGCGAAGATTTTTTCCAAGGCAATTGTGAAGGATCGTTTAATTCATGTCTTTGGGGTAGGAGGGCATTCAGTGATTGGGTGTGAAGAGTTTTTTTGGCGGGCTGGGGGGCTTGCTTGTATTAATCCTCTTTTTGATTTTAGTTTAATGCTTTCAGGGGGTGGCGTGAAATCAACGATGTTGGAGCGTACTCCAGGGGTGGGCGATAAAGTGGTGAAAGCTCATGGGGTCAAAGCAGGAGATGTTTTGGTGATAACGAGTATTTACGGGATGAATGCGGCCACTATTGATGCGGCTCTTGAAGCAAAAAAGAGAAAAGCGACCGTGGTGGCAATTACCTCGGTAGATCATGCGAAAAAGACCCCAAAGAATTTTCCGGCAAGGCATCCGAGTAAAAAAAATCTTTTTGAAATAGCTGATATTGTTGTGAATAATCATGTTCCCCACGGTGATTCGACCATTCCAGTAAAAGGGGTTGTTGTGCCGATGGGAAGTGTCAGTACAATTTTAGTAAGTTTTTGTATTCAATGGATTGTGATGGAGACCGCAGCATTTCTTGCGAAGCAAGGAAAGAGACCTCCGATTTGGTTGAGTGCGAATGTTCCTGGTGGAGATGAGATAAACAAGGATTTAATGGAGAAGTATCTTCCGCGAGTTAAATTATTATAAAATGGTTAGGATTGTCGACAGAAATTGCATTGTTATTTAGGGTGACGATAGATTAACAAAAGATTTTTGAATAAAAGCAAAAAGCATAATTATGATAAAAAACATTCAGAATTCTAAAACCTATCGATGCGGAACATTAGTTTACACAAAAATGGGTTTGATTTCATTGTTTTCGTGGCTTCTCTGGGGAGATTTTTGCTATATACTAATGGAAAAAGTAGTTCCTACACTTGTTCCGTTAAAGTTAAAGGAAATGGGGTTTAGTGCAACTGTGATGGGCGCCATGATGGTGACCATTCCTTCAGTTCTTAATTTTACGATTACTCCGATGGTAAGTTATCAAAGTGATCGTTGTCGCAGTCATTGGGGGAGACGAATTCCTTATATTCTTGCTTCAACGCCCTTTGTGGCATTATTACTCGTCATGATCGGTTATTCAAAACCGTTAGGAGAGTTGCTTATAGGGCTTATCCCCTTTGAACTATCATCGACCACTTTTTTTGTTGTTTGGATGGGTTTTCTCCTCACCTTCTTTCAATTCTTTAACATGTTTGTTAGTTCTGTTTTTTACTATCTTTTTAATGACGTCGTGCCACCTGAATTGATTGGTCGTTTTACCTCTTTATTTAGAATGATTAGCTATTTTGCAAGTGGATTATATAATCTTTATATTTTTAAACATGCCGAGACTCACATGACAGAGATTTTTGTCGGAATTTCAATTATTTATCTTATTTCATTTATAATGATGGGATTGAAAGTGAAAGAAGGTCAATATCCTGAGATTATTTCAGAAATTGAGAATCCACCACGCTTTTTAGAAAAAGTACAATCGTACTTTAAAGACTGTTTTTTTCATCCTATCTATCGAAATGTGTATGCGGGACATGTTACATGGTATTTGGGAACCATGATTAATGGTGCATTTTTATTATTATCAGCACAGTCATTTGGTTTTAATTTGGAGCAGTACGGAAAAATTTCTGCAACCTCTGAAATATTTTGTGCTTTCTTGTTTATTCCTCTCGGATGGGCGGTTGATCGCTTTCATCCCATACGAATAATGATGATAGGAACAGTTTGGTATTTTCTCTCAATGACCATGCGATTGTTGTTTTTTTTCGGAATATTTTCTGGAAATCATTTATTTGTTTTGTGGGGGTTTGTTTTTATGTTAGTCGATATCGGAGGCGCTATTTATAATGCAGCTGAATTCCCGATTTTAATGAAACTTTTTCCAAAGAAATTTTATGGGCAATTTTGCTCAGCAATGTCTATGGTACGGGCAATTTTTCTTTCCGTTGGCGGAATATTGGCAGGTCTATTTCTTGATTATATTCAACGAACTTTTCAGTTAGAGGGAGGACGTCAGTATCAACTGATCCCGCTGTGGTCAATGTTGTTTTCAGTATTAAATTTTGTTTTTATTTTCCGCGCGTACACTCTATGGAAGAAACTTGGCGGAGATCATACGTACCATCCTCCATTAAGATAAATCTGGTTGAGATCTCACTGCAAAATCAACTCTTCACTGTAAGCTCCCACTCAGGCCCTCGCTCAATTATTCCTGCTTTATTTGAAACTTTGAAAAAGAACCGATGATTTAAGTAATAGTTTAGACTCCGTTATAATAGAAAATGAATCAATCGTTTTTCGTTTTTAATAATTCTCGTATGACGTTTTTCATTTTGACTTCGATATTCGAAGAGCAAAAAGCTGCCGCACAACAAACTTCGTATCCGCCCTCTTGATATGCCTTTTTGGTTGGAATATAGCCAGGAGTGCAGTCGCCAAGCCCGGCAAAAGCGACAAACTGCTTGCCTGCAACTTTTTTTCCGTAAAGTTGATACTCAATAAACGGCTCCCCAGGAAGAGATAAAATTTGAGCAGATCCAATTTTATATAAAAAAATTCTTTGTTGGATAAGTTGCTTGCGATTAATTTGTGCGCCTCGCATGGCGAGAAGAGAATATCTCTCAAAAGAATCAACTTTGGGATCAATCACTTTTTTCTTCCAGTTTTTGAGGCTGCCAAGAAGCTTATATGGAAAATCAATCAATAATGATTTAACTCGTATATCACTTGCTTGTTCTTTCTGTAAACTAGAACTTTTAATCGATTTTAGAATTCCTTGAGCAAGTCTACTTCCAAATATCCTATAATTTTTCTCTGTATTAAGTGTTGAATATTTTCCAAGTGTAATTTGACCCTGACAGCCAGAAAAATAGACAAATGGTGTTCCTGGATATTTTTTTTGTAGGATAAGATGCATTTCGCCGACCATTTCTGAAGAATACATTTGTAATCCTATAGAAGATTGTGGATGGGTAGCATAAAAACTTAAAGCGCCTAAAAGTTTTTGTTTTCGATCCCAAAATGTGACTGATTGAAGCTCAGGATCAATAAGACCCTCAGGTTCTTGTTGAAGTTTTTTGTCTCGGCAAATACTCCATCGAGTGGCTCTCACTTTTCCCTTTTTATCAAGGATACGCCGATTAGAAGCCATTTTTTGGATAATCGTTTTGCCAAGGCCTATTTTATCAACCGCTTCAAATCGAGATAACGAGTCCCGAATCCCCTTTTTCATCAAACGAGATACCCGCTTCCACCATCCCCTCTCCTTAAAAGTGAATCCATAGGCAAAAGGACGCCGAGAATCAATTTTTTCTGCATAATCGTCATCTCTCAGAAATGGTGCCTGATGTTGATGAACCGAATGCAACATGACATGATCTTCATTCGTCTTTGCCGCACGAGCAATAAGTTTTTTCCATTCTCTATAAAATCGACCTCCTATTTCACAATAATCAACTGCACAAAATACGGTTCTAATTTTGTTTTCTTCTAAAATAATACCCCTTGCCCATTGAGGATCTCGAATCCCATTTGAAATCGGAAGGAGTCCGCCACAAAGCGGAGCTCCTACAAGTCCAGTGACCTCAATTTGAAAAGAGGTAAGCTTCATAATAAATACTCGATGGTTAAAAGTTCATAAGCATTGACCTGAGGAACAGTAAGAAGCAATCCCCCTATTTGATTTTCAAAAAGAATCTCTTGTTTTGTCACTTGTGAAGTCACTCTTGTGACCTGTTGTACCTGTAATTTTATAGTGATCGATTGAAGTGGATGATGAGCACGGATCGGCCGAATCATATACCCCGTAGCATTGACAATGTGAAGTTGGAGCCCCCTTGTATTTTGGCGCAATTCGATCGCAACACTTTCTGGTGCATTTGTCTCAATTTGAAAGTCTTTCTGCAAGACCTTTCTTAAAAGAGAGCGAAAAAGTGCTTGATGATCTGGAGGGGTATAACGCTTAAAATGATCAAACCAAGCGGCTCCAATGCCGACAACTTGACCTTTACCACGAGAGACCGCCCATAGCGTTCCAAATTCTTGAGATTCATGTACGGGCATATAAGCGATTCCATTGGGTGTCATCGGACACGCAAAAACAGAGGCTTCATCAAGTAGCTTCACCTTAAGGCTATAAAATGGTCGCGAAAAAATGCGACCTTTTTGAAATTCCTCTAAAGGCATTTGTAACTGCATGTAATCTTCAAGTGCTGAAGGTTTAAATCCACCGTTTATGGATTGAATTCCCAGAAAGTGCATCCAAGTGGCATCATCAGTTGGATTTCCGCTTGCATCATATAACCCTGATTCGAAGGTTGAAATTAAAATACCTCCTTGTTCGACAAAGTGCCGAATTTTCAGGCGCTGTTCTTGTGAAAGGCACGCCATATTGGGGAGAATTAAAATCTTTAAAGCGGCAAGTCGTTCTGAATCGAAGAGATGTTCGTCCCATAGAATTTGAAAAGGAAGATGCATACGAGTTAAAACCTCAAAACATCCTTTAATTTCCTTATTGAGAATTTCTGCGGAGACTTTACGGCGTTCCTTGAGATCTTTTTTTTCTCGACCATCCCCTTGATCTAAAATTAAGTTCACTTCAACGCCAGAGCCCACATTTTTAATCATTCCTGACTGCGTTGAATTATAATAATAAAGGGTTTGATTTGAGATTAAAACACCGATCTCAGCCGCAGATCGGCTCTCAGACAAATAGTCTTCGATAGAATGAAGCGTGGCGTAACTTCCTGCACTTGCGAGTGCGTTTTCAGGATCGTCATGGAGAGCCTTCATATTAACTGCAATCCAAGGATGAGAGCCTCCTGCAACAGTTTGCGCTATCGCAGTTTGAATTTCACCCGCTGGAAGTGGAGTGTAATGCCAACCACTCATCATATGATGGATATAAAGAAGACCAGGAGCCGATGAGGCCGATAAAAATCGAGACATGTGCAAAGTGTCAAAGAGACCTTGATCGTACTTGTTGGCATAATAAAATTCCTCTGCAGAATTAAACGTTTGTACGCTTTCCATTTTAAATGGGCAACGAGCGATATCCATAGCAAAAGTATCATAGCCGCCTCCGTTAATCCAAATGGCGGCTTCAGAATGGACTGCTTGAGCCGCTTTTTGAGCATCTCGCATGAAAGCGACCCATGATTTCTTTCGAAATTCTTGAAGTCGTCCCCATAATGGATTTCCCCAATCTTCCCATTCTGGCATCTCTGCCTGAGAATTTTCTTTAGCGAACTGCTTTCGACAGTGCTCACAGTAACAGGCCTCGGGAAAAATAAGCGGACCATCTAGAAACACGCCATCAAATCCAACATAAAGAATCTCCTGAATAGATTGGAATGCCCAATCTCTCCAAGGAGAATTCACACACATGGTGATTCCATTGCCGTAAAGAGGATAACGATCTCCATAGAGAGTACCATCTCTAAATCGTTGCTCCCAGTCTTCGTGTCCCTCCCGAAAACTTTTTTTAAACCAATGCATGTTTAAATAGGAGATCAGCTTGACATCAACTTTCTTTGCCTCTGAAATCCAATCCTTTAAAATTTGAAAGTTGTTTGATTTGCTTGGAATTTCTCCGTTGACCCAAGGAGCATCGGGTTCGTGACCTAAAAAAACATTCACCCATTCTACATTAGCGTTCCAAAGTGTTTTTGCTTCTGGAGCAAATGAACGAAGATCAATATTCTGAATTTTTTGAAAAGGTTCGATATCACGACGAATCATGCGAACTGGACGATTCCACCACGAGTTATTGCTAGACGAGAGGAGGGTTGTTTTCATAAAATTTTTTATATGTTTTTATAATTTAATAGATTTTCACGTAATGCGAGTGCGGCCGCCCCTTCTGCGGTTGCGGTGTGATCAAAAGAGGAGATTAAAATCTCTAAATTTTTAAGCGCATGAGGAAGACAACGCATCGAAAGTTGTTGTCGTAAAAGAGTCAATAGTTTTTCTCCTGTGTTAGTCAGACGTCCGCTGAGAATAATTTTTTCAGGATTAAGTAACGTGACTGTCGAGGAGATCCCAATCCCAAGAAATTTAACAATCTCCATAAAAATTCCAAAAGCCGCCTTGTCTGAGGTTTGTAACGCTTTTGAGAAAGCAGAATAATCAAAGGACTCTAAATTTAAAACCGTATTAACGTTTTCTTGTTTAAGTCCGTTGATCCGTTTTTCTAAAGATATTTTACCAATGACCGACTCTAAACATCCGCGATTGCCACATAAACAATGAGGCCCATTCTCCTCAACGATAAGATGACCGATTTCAAGCGCACATCCGTTAAAACCGTTATAAATTTCCCCGTTTTGAATTAAACCAGAGCCAATCCCATGATCGAGTTCAATATGAAGTAAACTGTACGGTCGTGGATAAGGGAGAGCTCTATATTCACGATATGCACGCGCATTATTCGCAGAATAAAGTTGCACGGGGACTTGCACGATCTTCTGAATCCAATGACAAATCGGAATTAATTCCCATCCTTGAATGTTGATTGCTTTTAAAGAAATTCCTTTTTGATTATCAACAAGTCCAAGATCCGCAACGGCGATCGCTCGATAAGGGATTCCGATTCGATCACTTTTCTGGAGTTGATTTTTAAGAAGTTGAGTCAGGGCTTCATGAACGTCTTCAACCTTGGGATGAGATGAAAGAGGGAGTTGTTCGGCTCCTTCCAGATTTCCACAAGCATTTAAGGTCACAAAAATAATTTCGTCATCCCGAATTTCAATCCCTCCATAATATCCATGCCGTTCATTAATTGAAATTTCAGGGGCTTTTCTTCCAGTTTTTTTGCTCTTCCTATCTGGCTCTAAGAGAATCCCCTTCTTTTTAAGGCTATTTACGGCGTCATAGAGAGTCGCAGGTCGAATTTGAAACTCCTCAACAAGCTCAATTCGCGTCATCTTTTCTCGTTGATAGAGTTTGTTTAAAATATTTGAATGAAGGTTTTTTATCATTTTTAATTCAATTAAGTATTATAAAATATTTAAAAATACATTAATAATAAATATTTAATTTGATTATGTATTATAATGGATGATAATTAAGAGTCAATCAGAATTATTGGATATTTTTCTGATCTTAGTGTCGATTCGAAACTAAAGCTTGCGAGGAGAAAAAATGGCTAAAATAAGGCTCGGTATTATCGGAGCGGGAGGAATTGCTCGTAGAAGAGTACTTCCAGCCTTGAGTGATTGTGACAGAATTGATGTTGTCGCAGTAATGGATCCACATACGGCCGCTGAGGTTGCAAAAGAATTTCAGATTTCAAAATTTTTTACTAATGAGGACGAGTTATTGAAGGATGCCTCTATAGATGCGGTTTATATTGCCTCCCCTGTTTTCGAGCACGAACGACAACTTGTTGCATGTGCAATGGCAAATAAGCACGTTCTTTGTGAAAAACCGTTGACGATGACTCTCCAACAAACAGAATCTGTGATTTCACTATTTCATCAAAGAAAACTCTTTTTACAAGAAGGGTATATGATGAAATTTCATGGCGCACATCAATGGATATCGAAAACAATTCGAGAGGGAAAAATCGGTAAGGTCGTTTCTCTGAGAGCGCAATTATCTTGCTGGTATCCTCCAATGAAAGGGGCATGGAGGCAGGTCAAATCAAAAGGAGGAGGGGGATGTTTAGTCGACATGTCGACGCATCTTTACGATCTATTGCTTGATTTTGCTGGGCCCATTCAAGGAATCTCTGCGCGAGTACATCACCAAGTTCATGATTATGAAGTCGAGGATTCAGCCGTGACGTTACTCGATTTTAAATCAGGAGCGATCGGAACGGTTGAATCGTTTTTCTGTGTTCCCGATCATGCGGTTCCGACGCGGCTGGAAATCTATGGAACTCAAGGAGCTATTTTATCTGAAGGAACGATTGGTCAGGGGGGTAGCGGAAGCTTAAAGGCAATTTTAAACGATGGACAAGAACGATACGAGTCGCAACAAAACAAGGGATCTATAAAATCCGGATTTGAAGATGTCTCATATCAAGAGGTAAATCCTTACCGTGCTGAGTTTGAACTTTTTGCAGAATGTATTCTGCAAAATCGACCTCTTCCCACCAATAATTCAAAAAATGCTTGGAGAATTTCCCACCTCGTTAATGCGGCTTATCGATCCTCTGATGAACAGCGACGTATCGAGGTCCCCTCAGAAGAAGTTTATTTAAAACTAATGAATTAAAATAAAAAAAGAATAGAAGTAAGGGCCATATATGAAAATCGGATTGATTAAAGAGATTAAGAAACATGAGTATCGAGTTGGACTAACGCCGATGAGCGCCAAAGAGTATATTCAATCGGGCCATACCGTGCTTGTGGAATCTCAGGCAGGAATAGGATCTGGCTTTTCAGATGAGGATTATAGCCGTGCCGGATGTCAGATTGAATTATCTAAGAAAGCAATTTTTGACCAATCTGAAATGATAATTAAAGTAAAAGAGCCGTTGCCTGAAGAGTTTGAGCTATTTCAAGAGGGACAAATACTTTACACTTATCTTCATCTAGCCGCAGATCGTCCTCAAGCTGAAGCACTTTTACGAAAAAAGGTGAGTGCCATTGCTTATGAAACAGTCGTTGAAAGCGATCGCTCTCTTCCATTGCTTGTTCCGATGAGTCAGATTGCGGGACGACTTGCAATCCAAGAAGGAGCTAAATACCTTGAGAAACCGATGGGAGGAAGAGGGGTTCTATTGGGAGGAGTTCCAGGAATTCGCAAAGGGAAGGTGCTTATTTTAGGGGGAGGGATCTCTGGGTTAAATGCCTGTCAAATGGCTGTTGGCTTAAATGCAGATGTCACGATTGTGGATATTTCTTCAAAGCGTCTTGCTGAATTGGATTCAATGTTTGGAGGTCGAGTTAAAACTCTCTATTCAAATTTTTATAATATTGAAACAGAACTTGTGGATGCTGATTTAGTCATCGGTGCGGTTTTAATTCCTGGGGCTGCAACTCCTAAGTTAATTAAAAAAGAGCATCTCACAAAAATGAAACCCGGCTCTGTGATTGTTGATGTCGCTGTTGATCAAGGAGGTTGTTGTGAGACAACCCGTGCGACTTATCACGATCAACCGACTTATGTGGTGGATGGAGTGATTCATTATTGTGTTGCGAATATGCCTGGAGCTGTAAGTCTTAGTTCGACTTTTGCGCTAACGAGTGTGACTAATCGATATGGACTTCAGATCGCAAATCAAGGACTTGAAGCGGCTTTAAAAAACTCGCAACCACTAAGGGAGGGATTAAATTGTTATCAAGGACGCTTGATGAATCAAGCCGTCGCAGAAGCGATTGATATTCCATTTGAACCTTATTTAAATTAATTGTTCATGTATAAAGAAGTCCGAAACAAAGGAAGACACAAATGAAAAAAAATAACGCTGGCGATTTTCGATATGCCGTGGGCGAAAAAACAGTTCCTTGGAATGCCGTAGGTGAATTTTATGATGTTGAAGATGCCGTTCAAGTCGCGCGATTTTTATTTCCAACACAAGAACCGAATAGTGAGTATCAATCAGGTCTTAAATTAGTTCAAGAAGGACTCATGAAGATGCGTCAACAAGGAAAGCCTGCGACTAAGTTGACTCTCGGAAAAACGGTTCAAAAAGCGGAGGAAATCATTGCTGAGTACACAGGATCTAAATATGCCTGCTTGACGACGAACTGGACTGCGGGGATGGAGATCGCCTATAAACTTTCAGGATTACAGCCAGGTGATGAGGTCATTATGCCAGCGATTACTTTTGTCGCTACAATGGCCTATCCGTTGAGTATTGGAGCAAAAATTGTTTTTGCAGATATTGATCCTGAAACGATTAATATCGATCCCGCTGACATTGAACGTAAAATTACTCCTAAAACTAAAATGATCGTTCCAGTTCATATCGGTGGAACTCCTTGTGACATGGATCCGATTATGGCGATTGCTAAAAAGCATAGTCTTTATGTCATGGAAGATGCCGCCCATGGACTCGGAGGAAAGTATAAAGGAAAAAGTCTTGGGTCTATCGCTCATTTTGGAGGACATTCACTCCATGAAGTGAAAAATATTAATTCTTTTGGAGAGGGGGGGACTCTCTTAACGAACTTAGACTGTGGAGAGCAATTTTCGAAAGCCCGCTTTCTTGGGCTTGATTTCACAAAAAAAATAAAAAATTGGCTTTATGATATCTCTCCGATTATTGATCGCTTTGGTAAACCTCAAGTCGCAGGAAACCACTCCTTTACAGAGATTCAAGCATTAGGACTCATTCTTCAGATGAAACGGCTTGATGAGATTATTGCAAGACGGAAAAAAGCAGCTCAAAAAATGAATGAAATTCTAAAGCAAGAACGAGGAATTTTAGTTGAAAAAGCGGACACACAAGAAACTTATGGAACCCATCATCTCTATTTGTTGCGAATCGAACCACAAATCGTTGGTGGAACCATTCAAGAGCTAACAAAAAAACTTTCAGACAAAGGGCTTACTTGTATTACTCACTTTGGGCCAATGTATCGATTCAATATTCTTAAATCTTTTGGGTATGATGAAGAGAGCATCGCAAAAAGTTGCCCTGTGACTGAGCGAATGTTTGACACATCCTATACGCATCTACCATTGTACCCATTGACAGAGGAGCAAATTAACTTTCAAGCGAATGCCGTGGTTGAAGCGGTAAGAGAAATGAAATCAAACAAATAAATTTTATGTCGAAAATGACAAAACTACTCTCGATTTGCATAGGGCTCGTTTTATTTACATATTTAAAAGCGGAAATCGTAATTCCATTTTTTGATAAACCTCCTGTGGTCGATGGTCGGGTGTCTGATAAGGAATGGGATGGGGCTCCAACACTCGACTTGGTAGGGTTAAAAGGAGACCCGATTACAAAATTGGCTCAGGTCCGAGTTGCGTACGATCAATCAAATCTTTACTTTTTGTTTATTAATCAAGAACCTGTAATGAAAAATCTCCGAAACGATTTTACTCATACTGAAGAGCGGGATGTCCAGATTTGGAGTGATGATGTCGTGGAGATGATTATTGATCCCTACCGCGCTGAAGCATCCGATGCTTTTCATATTCTTACGAATGCTCGGGGGATCGTCTATGATGCCCACAATCGCAATACCGTTTGGAATCCCCAAATAAAAATTTTAACTTCTAAAGAACAAGAACGTTGGATCGTCGAAGTCTCTCTTCCTTTTCGTGATATTGGATATACCCCGCAAGGAGGGGAACGATGGGATATGAATTTTGCTCGGCAAGAGAAACAAAAGGGAGAGTTGAGTAATTTAGTCGGTAAAGAAGGAGAAGCTGGCTTCATTCATCCGAGTCGCAGAAAAACATTTATTTTTGGTGCTACCAAAAAAAATACGGTTGAACTTTTAGGCTTTTTAAAAAAGGGAGAACCTTTTGCTCAACTTCAGGTCAATAATTTTGGTACAGAAAAGAAGGAATGGATGATACGAGTGAATAGCACTCAAGATGGAAGTTCCCTCTCGACAGAAACAAAAAAAATTAGTTTAGACGTTAAAAAAAGTGAAAAAATAGAGATTCCTTACATCATTAAGACTGGCACGCAACTTATTTCATTGGATGTTTTTGATCTGAATCTGAAGAAATCTGCCTATAAAAATCGAATCGAATACACAATCTATGATCCAAACGCATCGACTGCGCAACGTTATTGGAAAATAGAGGATCCACTTTACACAGAGCTTTTAGGTCAAGATTCTTACGGAATTATTAAAAACACGGGAATGCCAATTTTTGGAACAGGATTCGTTCATTTTAAATTTCGCACAGCAGGACTTCAGTATGGATTTCCATATTCTGAATTTGAGTATTATCAAACGGCGGCGCGTGATAAAATAAGAAATGTAATTCCTTGGCCTACCATTGAAGATCCTCGATATCCTAATTTTAGCCATTTTTCAAGGCAAACAGGAAGTAAAGCCTGTTTCTATCCATATTTTATCTTTGTTCCAGAAGTTCCCACTGTAAAAAGACATCCATTTCTCTATGATCCTCGTGTAGAAGATTATTTTTTAAAAGATATCGAGCGAGGAATTAAAAAATATGGGGATATCATTGAAAGTCTTTGGTTTACAGATGAGCAATCAAGTGGAATGGCAGAATATGGAGTTCTTTTCTACGAAGAGCAGAAGGAAACATACCCCTTTATTCTTCAAGTGAATGAAACGGTTAAAAAAGAATATGGATATGGAAAGTGGGGGATTCCTGAAAATAAAGGAGATCGTAATCCCTTTCGATGGATCGCATGGAGACGTTGGCTTGCTGACCGCCAAGTCAATTTAATGTCGCGTGCTTTTAAATTGACAAAACAATTAGATCCTAAAATAGTCTTCATTTCTGAAGATCCTCAAGCGGTTCACCAAGCGGTAGATTATAGTCGTTGGAAAGGAATATGTGATTTAGTCACACATCAATTATTTCCTCGTAAGACACCTGAGGACTATCACTTCGGCTTTATCACAAAACATATCGCAGATCTATCAGGTGTTTCTGAAATATGGCCCTGTCCGCATGTTGAAGAGTATGCAGGCAGCTTTACCCCTGAAGAAACGGTTGGTCTTTTAAGTCAAATGGTTCAAAATGGAGCCACGGGAATGACAATGGCGCCTGTCGATGCCATTGGAATGAGTGAAAAAAAGAAGACCCTACACGATGAAGAATTTGGAGCTCCTGATCGCTGGAAAACAGTTCTAAATGTCATTGATGAGTTGCGCCAAACTAAAAAACCAATCTATCCTAAAGCCGACCATGCTCTTTTATATTCGACGGATACGATTGCCACTTATCCCATGTATGAAACGAATGAAGAATTACCGATGGGTTATACACTGTTAGGACCTAGTACTCGTGGGTGGTTTGATTTTATCAGCGACTATCAAATAGAGAGAAAAGAAAAGAATTTGAATCATTATAAGGCAATTTATATTGCAACTGCGAAGTATCAAAATGAGAAAACCGTCCGAGAGCTAATGAAATATGTGGAGGAGGGAGGTACCCTTGTTTCTTTGGATCCGGAAGTATTCTCCTTTTTTTCGAGTGGAGACTCATCAGCAGACTTGAGAGAAAAATTATTTGGCATTGAGGTTCTTGGATCTGACTCACACTCAAGTCGAATTCAATGGGGAGAGATTAAAGACCTCGTTCAAGGAGGAACCCCTCAAAAGATTAAAATTAAAAATGAAAAAGTAACTGTTATCGGGAGCTTCGAAGATGGAACCCCTGCAATTGTTTCGAACACTTATGGCAAAGGAAAAGCGATTTACTTTGCATCATCCCCTTGTTTTTCACGTTGTGTGAATCATACAGGATGGAGAACTGCGTTGAAGAAGTTCCAAATCTCCTTAGGAATTCAAATCGATCAAAAAATTTGGCGGTACCAATTACCGATGAATTTAGCTGCCAAACTACCAAGCAGAAAAAATAATTGTCTGACCAATAACTATGTCGAATGGCGTCAAATGAATCCAATTCCCATAGGAAATATAGATACAAAAGGAACATATCAATATGAAATTGCTCCAGATGCCGTCGCAGATATATCAGCAGTGAACACAGAAATTCCCTTTGAAAAAGGGAAGCTAACGAATCGTCGTGCAGCGGCTAATGCTGGAAATGTGGATTACGGTATAGGGAAGATCGAAGATTGGATTGTGACCTATGATAAAGAACTTAAAGGAGTCATCACCTACAATCTTCAAAAACCGTATCAGATAGAGGGGGTGTCGGTAACCTTTTCGGGAATATTACCAAGCCTTAAGGTTATGCTCTCTGATGATGGGAAGAATTGGAGAGAGGTAGGGACTTATCATGAGAAAAAAGCAAAAGAGACCAGTCCATTGGATGTACGTTGCTTTGAAATCACATGGAAAAAATCTAAGGCACAATATATGAAGCTTGATTTAGGAGTTCGCGAACTAGGAGAGACTCTTTCTCTTGCTGAAATCGATATTTTTGGTCTCCCCTAAAGATCATAAGGGTTTATTTGTCTCCTATTATAAGCTTGTATCAAAGAAAGCTATAATTAGCATGAACCGATGAAAAACACCTCAAGTCGAGATAGCGGCTTTAGCTTAATTGAGGTGCTTGTTGCGATTACATTATTGATGGTGGGGATGCTAGGCATATTAGCACTCCTCCCTGTTGGAATGATCGACTATCATGATGCAAAGATGAAAAGCGTTGAATCGCAAATGGTTGATTTTGTTGTTAAACAATGTTCAACCGGTAGTCCCTACGAACTGACTGGTCATAAATTTTACTTTGACCAACAAGGAGTCCTTTGTTCTGAAAAGGACTATGAGTATCTTATCACACTTTCAGTAAATCAAGTTCATGGGATACCGAATAATCAATTACTTACGCTTCAATTGAAAATTATTCGAAAAGGAAGTCGGAATCCAACGTACCAAAACACACAGCTTTTTAAAAGAACTTAAATATGTCTAAAAATCGCGCTTTTGGATTACTAGAATTGTTAATTGCTATGACCATTTTGATTATGTTAATGGGAGTTATTTTTTTTTCCATCTCTCAGGTCTCAAAATTAACGATTA
The DNA here is from genome assembly GCA_945883905.1 of Akkermansia muciniphila. Taxonomy (GTDB): domain Bacteria; phylum Verrucomicrobiota; class Verrucomicrobiia; order Methylacidiphilales; family CAMAQI01; genus CAMAQI01. The sequence goes on from CAMCYL010000004.1 coordinate 50,452, forward strand.
AAACAAAAACAGAGATTGATGGTTATCGATCTGTACGCTTTGGAATGGAAATAATTAATCGAAAACTCAGCCAAGCCACGCTTAATTCTTATTGGGACTACTATACGAATGATGGTAAAAGAGTTAAAGACTACAATGTGCAAGAACCTTCTACTTATGGAAGGTACTCAGAACTTCATTTTGTTTCTGCGCCGTTAAATAAATTAGGGATTACTTCTCCCTCTAAATCTCACGGCATCTTTTTTCAATCCCCTCAAGGCTATTCTCAAAACTCTGACTTACAAGGCGTTAAAGGTCTCTTAAATATATCTGGTTTTTTTTGCGGCGAATATATTATACCTGCTCCCATTTCGTTATTTAAATCGGAGAAAAGATTTGGACTTCTGGAAATGCTTATTCCCACAGAACAATCGAATATCTATGCCTCTCGCTTTCAAACAGATATAAATCAAGGATCTAATTATGCATGGTTTTTAGGTTGGATGGGGGACTTAGATACTCGTCGTTATATCGCCCCTGTTGCAGAAAATGTATTAACGGCGATCTTTGTCCCACATTTTTCTATCAGTGATGACGTCGGTGTTTTAAACTCAGAGAATAGTCTAACGCCCAACCTCTTTTACGACTCAAGGCAAATCGGCCCCAATAACTCGACAGTAAAATTGGTGCGTCGAGTCGGTGGATCTTGGCAAGCAAGTTGGCTCCATCAACTGCCTCCTTTTGTAGATGTCTATCTTTTAGGGGTCAGCGAAACTTCAGCACAGGCTCTACAAGCAGATCCCGACTTGATATCCGATCTGTTTAGTGGAATTATATTTGAACAAGAAAATACAATTACAAAGAATTTAGATTTAGTCGTCAATCGTGGACGGAAATATAATTATGATCTGCGTTGGTTTAAATCAACCGTGACTTTATTTTCGTCTCAAAACGAAGCGGGATTTTAGGCTATGCAACAACATCGTTCGACGAATTATAAAATTTATAATATTTCAAGCCGAGGCTTTGCGATTCTACTCTCAATGGGAGCGTTGCTATTACTTTCAATTATTGTGATATCCTTTCTAGAAACAGTACGTACAGAAAAAACGTTAATAGGTCTTAACGGAAGTGAACAGGAAGCTCGTCGTGCCGCAAGCTCAGCTGTTCAACTTGTGATGGCGCAAATTCAAAAAGCGACCTCTGATTCCTCGGGAGTGTGGAGTTCCCAGCCTGGCTTAATTCGAGTGCATCAATCTGGTAACACGATGGTTGCCTATAAACTGTATTCCTCTGATCCCTCAAAAATGATTTCTTCAAGTTTTAAGGAAGGCGAAGATGATTTTAGTGGTATTGAAGTAGGTGGAAATTGTACTGATTTAAATCAACCGATCTACTTTCAAGGAAGGACCGTTTATCCAATTCTCGATCCCTCTTTATTTAACAATGGTGATCCATTGGTTAAAGGATTAGAAAATCGCCATGGATACGGGAACGAAAATTTTCAAATGAAAGTTCAATGGATCTATCAACTTGCAGATGGTAGATTGGCTGTAAATGGATCTTTTACAAAGGATAATCCTCCCGTCGCACGGTTTGCCTTTTGGGCAGATGATGAAAGTACTAAAGTCAATATAAATACTGCCTCAGAGGGAGTTTATTGGGATATTCCGAGAACTGATTCGAGAGAAGATGTCAATTTTTCACTAAAGATTCCGGCTTTAAATGAATTCCAACGTTATCCTGGACACCCCGCAACGACATCTTTAAGTCCCATTCTTAATTCAAAATCCTTGGGCGGAATTTTTAATAAAACAGGTCGTGAATATGAAAAAGCCGTCTATAGTTTTATCCCTCGTATCTCTGAAGGTGGCTCTGAAGGCGGAACTGTAGAGCCACGAAATCCCTTAATTCAAGATACCGATCGCCTATTTGGATTTGTGGATGAGATGATCTTTAAAAACGATTCCTCTGACTTAGATCGTCAAGTGCAAGCTTTTAGCTTAAAAAATGCCGCAAACCTTTCATTTGTTCTGACGGCCAATAGTCGTTCGCCAGAGGAAACCGTTTTTTCAACTCCTCGTGTAACTATTTGGCCTCTTCATACAAATAAAGACTGGTGGACAGCCGCAGAAAAAATGATCGCTTTTTGCTCGAAATTAAATGGTCATCTTTATGCGTTTCAACGCGAAAAAGCGTTAGATGCCATTTTTGATTATCAAGGGATTTCTCGAAATAAAGAGCTTTATGCCTATCTACAAACATTAATTTCTAAGTCTCCTCCACATCTCAATACGAGCCTTAAAAATCATTGGGGAATAGATGCGGATCAAAATTTAACACTTTTATTTGATTATATTCGAAGCGGTCCAGCATTACAGCACCCACAACTTGAAAAAAGCTATACAACTCAATTTAATAATATTCCTTCAATGCAAGCCGCTTCTGGAGCAGTCCATCCGATTCTTATCAATAATACGAAAGGAATGGGAAGAACACTAAGTGTTTCACAAGTTGGTATTATCATCAGTGCATTGAGTGGAGCAGCTCCAGCCTCCATGCAAATCTCTGCTTCGATCGCTGTGCAATTTTATAATCCAAGCCAAGGAATCGTGTATTATACGCCTCAAGGACTCGAGATTCGTATTTCAGGAATGGATGCACTTCGTTTAAATGGGAATAATTTATTCGGCGGTGGCAATGTTTCAGCTTGGGAGTCTTTTGGCGGAGGATATATTAAAGATCTTACGAGGAATGCGATGGGCGGTTTTTTAAGCTTAAGCACTTTTTTCTGTCATGAACTTCTTGATGCGAACGGTGATGTTTCACCGATTTTGTGGCTTGGAGGATATCCAAGACCTAATAGAGCACCGCTTTGGAATGGAACGCAAGGAGCTATTTGTGTAGTCGATGCTACTGCTCCAGTTATTTTTTCTGGTGGGACAATAACAGTTGAAATTCGAGATAAGAATTCACTTAGTATTATTCAAAAATGCGAAGTTAACCTTGATTCAAAAACCTTTAATCTTCCGAATTCAGCTCCTGCAACAACTCAAGCCATTACTCCTTATGCTGCATCTGCAGGTGATCCTGATTGGTTATGGTGGAATAAAATACTCTATAATGATACCGCGCTTCCTCGCTATCGATTAATCTGGCCTGCTTTTGATACTGTTTTCTCATCTATCCTAAAAGCAAGCAGCCAAACCAATGGGGATTTTCGATTACTTGCGGCTCGCACAGGAACAAGCAGTGATTCAATCATTAACGCTAACTTTTTTGAATCCTCCACTGGGTCAACACCTCTAGTGCACGACTTTAAATCTCCTGAGGCAAATGAACAAGCCGCCGCTGCAGCTGGAACTACAAGTGCCTACTATCCAGGATCTTCTGATGAACAGAAAACCAATGAAGGAGCACTTGTCAGCGGAGCTTCCTATACAACAGGTATCTACTCTTCAATGTATCGACCGCAGGTAAATCGTAATGTATCTGAAGCTCTACAATCCAATGGTTTAAAAGGAGATTGGGACACTGGTATTTCAAACTATGGCGACGGTGCCTATATTAATAAACCAGATGAATCCTTTCGATCAAATGATACGGGCGCTAATAGATCGATTGCAGCAACCTATACTCAAGATACCTCCAGTAGAGGAATTCATTACTTGCGTTGGTATGGCACCGCTGATGCCCTCGCAATTGCGGGGGCAGGGAATGCTGACACGTGGTACTCTCCAAATCGTCAAATGCCCTCACCTGTGATGTTTGGATCATTGCCAAGCGGGGTGAAACGACTTCTACCATGGCAAACCTTTCTCTTTTCACCCGTAAGTGCAGCTGATTGTGATAAAGGAGGCCGTGTCCATCCCGGTTGGGGAAAAGACCTCTCCGACCATCAGCTTTTAGATTTTTTTCGAATGCCGGTTGCTGAACCGTATGCGATTAGTGATGCAACATCTACCGCAGGTAAAATAAATGTTAATTTTCAATTAATTCCCTTTTCACATATCAAACGAGCCTCGGGTATTCACTCGGCTTTAAAATCTGTAAAAATTGGCGCTATCCCTTTATCCGACGCTTCAACTTATAAGTCAGGGAGCGTTCAATCTGCCTCATATCGATTTGAAATTGATCCCGAAGAAACTGTAAAGGGAATCGAAGAAAAATTTAAAACGCCTTCAGCATCCTATCGAACCGAAAGCGAGATTGCAGAAATTTTTCTCTATCCAAAAGGAGTTCCCTATGCACCGAATAATACAGCTCTTTACTCTTGGTGGAGGACAAGATCTTTAACAGGAGACAATATGAGAGAACGCCCTTATGTAGAATTATTTCCTCGTCTCACCACTCGATCTAATGTTTTTACGGTTCATCTTTGGGGAGAATCATTGAAAAAAAATAAGCATACAAACCCTTCATTTTGGGATGAACAACGTGACCAAGTAAGAGGAACTTTTCGTGGTTCAACAATGATTGAACGTTATATTGATCCACAAAATCCAAATCTTCAAGATTTTGCGTTGAATTCGAATCAACGCTTAAGTGATTTTTATCGATTTAGAATTATTCAAAGCAACCAGCTCGTTCCGTGATTTGACATTTAACACGTAAGTTTATAAGCTTATATTATGCTCAGATGTTCTAAGTTTAATTATTTCAATGCTGCTTTTTCATTGATTGAGATTCTTAGCACTCTTGCGATTATTAGTATTTTAATTGGATTTAGTCTGCCCAAATTCTTTGCAATGCAAGAAAATGCAAGACTCTCTCAAGCCGCTGATAATGTCATTGATCAAATAAGACTTGCACGAATAGAAGCCGCTACACTCAATCGACCTGCAGCAGTTGTATGGATCGATCAAAAAAATGTAGACTCAAATACTCACAAACGTTTTATTCAAATACAACGATTTATTCAGAGTCCTTACCGAAAAACACAGGATGATTTTAGTTTTATTCCCATGAGCAAAAAAATAACTCTTCCCCAAGCAATTCTCATTCATCCAGAGGCAGAGTGGTCGAGTTTACTTCAAAAACGGACTTCAGATGTAGATTATATAGAAGGAATAAAAGGGGATTATCGAATGATCATCATTTATCCTAGTGGTCGTACCTCTTATGATCTCTATGATTCAGAAGGAAATCCATCAGAAGTTTTTCTGACTTTAGTTTCTGAAGATGAACTTCTCCTTACAAAACCAAAAAAAATCATTACAATCACGATCGATCCTTTAACTAGTGTAGCACGTCAATGGAGAAAATAGTATGTCTAACAAACCAACAATGGATCAAATTGCCAAAGTTCTCGGTTTGAGTCGAATGACCGTTTCTACGGTCATAAATCATAGATCTCAAAAGCGATATGTTGCTACCAAAACTGAGAAAATAGTTCTCTCCTATTTAGATCAGATTGGGTACGTACGCAACTATCATGCAATGCGCTTAAAAATACCTACTAAAGAGATCGTAGGGATATTTTATGACGGATCATTTATTGTTTCTCATGTGACGCAAGTTTTTAGTCAACTGATTAATGAGACTTTAAGTCATTCAGACTCCCGTCTTGAACTCAAAATTGCTCCACCAACAGAAGCCGCCTCTGCGATCGAGGAGTTAATTGGACGCGGTGTCACGCACTTGGCTTGGATCATGGAGCAATCAAGTTTATATTCGTTTGAGACGATCCCTCGAGTTTTTAGTCTTCTTGAGAAGAAAAGATCGGCTATTTACAATTTTTCCGATTATAATTCTGACTTTAACCTGCATAAACGTTTCCCAAAAATATATGCATTAGGTTATGATCGTACGGCTGCCTTTCAATCCTTGGCGCAGAAACTCAAAAAATTTAAACATAAACGTATTTGCATTCCACAAATTAGATACTCATCACAAAAGAGGATTCTGCAATATTTCGATTGGAAAAGCATAGGAATTGAGGTCTTTTTTATTCATCCTGAAAATCTTCAAGAATCTTCGAGTTCTACTTATTTCGAAAAAATTGCGAACGAAATTATTTATTATAAAAAAGAGCACTTGATTACAGCAGCTATATTTTTAGATGATGAATATGCGGCTCGCGTTCTTTCTCAGTTAACGAGAAAAAAAATTATGGTCCCTCAAGATCTCTCAATAACAGGAATGGATAATAGCCCTATTTTAGAGTTTCTTCCTCAGAGAATTGATACTATCGGAGTTCCTGTAGAAAAAGGTTATACGTATTTGAAAAACTGGATCTTTAGTCGTCAAACAGCAAGAGTACAATTGTTAGAGATGAAAATTATTTCTGGAGAAACATTAGGAGTTGCCTCTTCTTTGTAACTTCTTTCGGTTTATGTACGCATACAGATCTCAAACAAAAGATCCGCTTTTTGAACAGACCTTAGTTCATTTAAAACAGAATATTATTACTTAGCGTGACCAAACTTCAAATTCATTAAGCCAAAGCGAAATTCCTTGGGGTCTTTGGTCAAAAGCAACTTTTATAAAACGATAAAATTTACTTTCTGGATTTAATTTCCATATTTTTTTAATATTATTACTTTCATTAAAAACATAATCGCTTTCACTTAACATACTCCACGAAATCCCATCGATTGATCCATAAATTTTAACCTTTGGAAGATATCCACTGTAGTATAATACAAATCGATCGATGTTTTTATATTCATTTAAATTGACTATTAAATCAATATTTTCTTGTTGCGACCAGCGAACTGAGGATTCGTAGATGTTTCCTTCGTCAATACCTTTTACCGTCGAGATGTTCATCCGAGCAAGTCGATTTGTTAGCTTTCCTGTATTAAAAGTTTGAAAGCGCTCGCCTTTTGTGTCGGCGATTGAAACGCTGTCATTTTTTGGAAAAGAATTAAAATAATAACTCCCTTCATTAATTTTTTGGTTTCCAACAGATGAAGGTGTTTCATTGCTCCACTCCACATGATTTCCTGTAAGACAATTTCCATTTACTAAATCTCTCGACCAAACTTCCATCTCAGCAAGAACCATTTTTTTGTTGGTGGGTCTTGATGAAAAAGAAATTTTAATAAAACGTTTTTCAGTTTTTAGTCCGGATAGATTTAAGATGATCTGCTCAGAATTATTTCCTAATTCCTTAGCTACCGTGCTTGTTGCGCATTCAAACTTATTGCCGTCAGACGAAGCGTAGACTTTCATTTCTGGTAAATATCCAGAGCAGAATAGTTCAACGCGATCTAATAATTCTTGTCCATTCAAATTGATCCACAAATCAAATGCCTTAGCATCATCAAATCTCACTACATAGGGGTCAATGTTAATTAACTGCAAGTTTTCTTGTTTGGTATCTATTCCTGTTTTAGTAGAGTTCATTCGATTTGTTAGCTTTCCCTTTGAAAAGCTCTGCCACCGTTCTCCCCCTGTATCATTGACCGTTGCAAATGAATTATCTGCATTTTGATACCAATAAGAGGCCCCACTATTTACCTTATTGTTCAATGGAATAGGTCTATTAAGAATCCACTCTACATAATTATTCGTTAAGCACATTCCTTCTTTATTTTCTTTTTTAGAAATAAAAGAGTCTGGAAATTGAAATCTCCATATTTTTTCATCGACACGGCCACCTATCGAGCTGTGTATGGCACGCATGAGACGTTTCCAAGCACCATCGCCAACAGTTCTAGCATCGTCACAAGGATTATAAGCGAACCAAAAGGCTCTTCCTCCGTTAGGATAGTACTTACATGTTACCGCAGGAGAGTTATCACCATAAAAAGTCGCCCAAGAAGTTAAGCCTTGGTCAAAAGCTCCTGTGTAACGAGTTTCACCATAAACGGTTGCCCAATAGTTGGATATTTCAATATATTGAGTAGGGGCAGTTTTAGTCACATCAACTCCAAATAGTGATTTTCTACGACCGGAAATATTAGTTCCGAGTGGATTTTGATTAAAAACCAAAGGATCTAACGCCACCAGTGTCCCCCCTTGTTTCACATAATTTTCTAATTTATCAATCACACTAGCTCTTTGAATTTTAGACGCGGGAAGATAAATAATTTTAAACTGCGATAAATTTAATCCAGCGAGAACCTGTTCGTCATTAATAAACTTGAAAGCGGCTCTCACTTTATCGCTACTTAAAAAATTATATAAAAACTCAATATTATCTTTTCTTTCAACAGCATACTCAGTTGTATAAACGTTTGCTGTAGTCGATGCATATGTATCTGTCGAATAGAGAATCGCTGTATCGGGTACGGGCTGTTTTATTTTAGGTAATGTTTCTGCGACTTGGCTTATTTTTTTTATTAAATTCCATCTGGTTTTATCTGCAAATCGATCTTCATAAACAAAATACTCCTTACTAAACTGCCCCAATCCATCCATAGGACAAAACTTTAATCCTGTTGCTCCATTTCTAAAAATATCACTAAAAATTTCCAAAGACTCTTCTCCATCGAATGAGTTAATATAGGCCTCGATATGGGGACACGGCCATATTTCTTCAACTCCGCTTAGATCAGCAAGCAGCTTTGTTTGAAATCCAAACATACGACGATGATAGTCACCAGAATCGAGTAGCTGTTGGGTGGCAATATCCATGACCCCTTTCCATCGACTATAGTCAAACGGTTGATGTAGTGCTGTTCCATTCCATGAAACAATTTTTATATTTGAATCAACCCCTTTAACGATTCCTCTAACCTCTTCTGCAAATAATTGAAGTTTATTATAAAGCCATTTTCGATACGCCCACCAACGCTGTGGCGTCTTATCTTGGAAGCTTAAGGGAATACCATAAACGCCTCCTCCAAACTGATCTTTAACTTCTTGATTCGCTTTATCAATAAATGGATAGGTGCCTTTTCCACCATGTTTCATAAATATTTCGATCCCACCATATTCATCCCACTCCATACGTTCATCGCCTAAATTAATTCCAAATACTAAATCTCGATCATTAAATAATACTTTATTAAGTTCTGTTTTGTAAGTAGCTTGAACCGCAGGATCTACTAGCATTGGTAAATCAAATGATCGAGGTATCGTTGAGGGAGCAGTTGATGCTGTAATTAAAACACAAGCTTTTACTCCGTTTTTTCGAATATTTTCCGGATAATTATAACGTGTGTCATAGAGCTCATTAAATCCAATATAAATAATATGTTTATCGTTTTTTAATTCACGAAAAACATCTTCGTATTTATAACGCATCCCCATCTGAAGCGAAAAGGGTTGCAACCAAGGATAAGCTCTTGTTTGATTAAACATAATTGCTCCGTTTTGAGCGAGCGGATTTCTTTGCTCTCCTAGAAGCTCATTATAAAGAGGATCTGTTAACTTTTGAACTCGATTTGAAGATAGACTAAAATCAAAAAGAAATATTAATGTTAATAGTATGTATATTTTTTTCATAGTTATTCTCATTATAATGTTCTTAAAATATTTTTGCAAATATCAAACATGTTAATAATTGCAATAACAACTTATATAAGACAATTATGTATTATATAATACATTTATCATGTTACTTTTTGAAGAGTAGCGCATGAACGCCTAAATTGAACTAGATGTAATGTTTAGCTTTTATGTAATTATCAGGTATTTTTTTAAAAAAATTAAAAAGAGGTTAAGTCTCCGCCTGACTCTTGGAAGATTATGGAGGGAGGGCGATGAATTTCGTTGATGTGGATGGAATGAAAAACAGGGATTAGATCTATTTTTTGTTGATGAAGAGTGGAGATAATGAAGAGGTTAGGTTAGTTTCAAAATTTTGAGTACTTTCCAAAGAGCGATGTTGAAGGATATTTTTCAGTGGAAGACAGGCTGTCTCAAGGATTGTTTAGCGTGGTTGTTGGTGGGAGGAATTCGGTTGATTTCATGGAAGACAAAAAGTTGGAGGTAATCTTTTTTGGGATCGGAAAATATTTGTCTCAAAGTTTCAATATCCTGCAAAGAGGGCGCAAAAGGGAATCGACTTTTCTAAAATAAAAGATCCTAGGCATACGAAAGTAAGCTTGTAAGAAAAATGGATTTTTATTTACATCTCTATCAATTCATAAAAAAAGGAGCTTATTGCTAAGCTCCTTTTTTTGGATTTAATATATAAGTTTATGAGGCTCGTCGTTTGAGAACAAAATGACTAACAAAAAAGAGGGTTAAGAGAGAGAGCATCATATAAGTTGAAGGCTCAGGAACTGCGGTGATATCGCGCAACTGAAATGCATTTACTGTTGGCAATGCATAAGGTCCATCGGCTGAAAATGTAAAGACCTGTCCTCCTTGATCTGCTGTAAAAGTACCGATGAGTGAGTTTGCGATACCAGTTTCGCTGTTTAAGTTAAAAGAAGGGGCGCTTGATCCTGAAGATACCGTCAAAGTAGTGCCATATCCTCCAGTTGTAATTCCTGTGCGACCATCTAAAACCAATGCTTGAAAAGCATATACGTTTCCTACTGTGAGGCCAGAGAGATTGAGGGTGAAAGATACGGGGGTGTTGGCTGCAGAGCCTGTATATAGATTTGCCCCGTCTCTTAAAAGATTACTGAGATTTGTTGAGTAACCTTGTCCGTTTGTGGGAAGAAAAATATCATCCCGTCCAGCCACTTGTCCGAGGCTCCAACCAGTTCCAGAGTAGGTAAGGCTTGAGGCTGTCCCAGAGTTTTGAAAAGAGACCCCATTGACTGTTTCTACCGTGGTATCTGAGTCTGAAAAACCGATTGCCGTTACAAGTGTGCCTGAATTAATAACAGATGAGTCACCAGTGACATTTGTGTTACCTGCAGTGACGCCGTTGGTTGTTCCGGACCACACGACGGTGGCCGCTTGGAGGTTAAAGGCTCCAAAAAGGATTACAGTTAAGGGTAGTAAGAGTTTTTTCATATAATTAATTAATATCATTCTTACAAAATTTGTAAAAATAAAGATCGATCAAAAATACAAAAAAGAGAAAATTATAAAACAATAATGAATTACAAAATTATTTTTTTCTGCTGTGCGATCTCTAAAATCTAAAGTTTTGAGGATCGAGAGAGATTCGCTTCTTCAATCGCCTTACGGATGGCAGGTGTCATTTCACGAATCATCTCTTCGTCAAGAATTTTGCCAGTTTCTGCGGAGGCTGGGAACGGATCTCCCATGACTCCAACTTTCACTTCAGGGCTTTGAATTGTTGTTGGGATTTCTTCGCGAAAAGAAGAAAGCTTTGTTTTTACTTGAAATGCATCCGGATCTGTTTTCATTTTACTAAACATCGGCTCTTCATCGATGATCATTTTGGAGCGAACAACCTCGGGAGACCAATACATGAGAAGCGAGGTTTCAGCATCTGCGGCATGGTAGTCTTGAGCATTAAACATTTTAACCCAAGTAGGAGAGTATTCCCACATTAGGGGAGTGAGAATTAGAGAGTCGTGATATCGAGGGTTCATCCATTTAAAAATTCGGAGAGTTTCATTAATATGAGTCATGACTTCACTCCCTCCATGGCCTGCTAGAATAATAAAATTACGAAATCCTTGAAGATGAAGAGATTCGATAATATCGCAAACGAGGCTTGAAAACGTCGTGGGCTTGATATTCACAGTACCTGCAAGCATTCCTCCAGAAAAACAATAAGGAATTGTAGGAGCAACGAGAATGTCTAAGGCCTTAGCAAGTTTGAGCCCTATGACGTCTGCGTTACGAATATCGGTGTCTAAGGGAAGATGAAAGCCGTGTTGTTCGACCACTCCGTAAGGAATAATAATTGATTGATTCGTTTGCAGATACTTTTGAAGTTCGTTGACGGTCAGAAGACCCAGTTGATGAATTTTCATTGGAAATTAATTTTGAGAATGAGCCTGTGTGCGTCAACCTAAAAATTCTGTAAAAGTGACCTTTTTGACGTTAATAGATCAGTTTTGAATTAAATTGACAAAATGATCATATCGATTAGATTCAATCATAAATAATCATTAACCCCAAGGAGTCATTTATGAAAGAGTATCGTTTGAAGCGTTTGTTTAATTCTAAATCAAATCGCTGTTTTGATGTTGCGATTGATCACGGATTTTTTAATGAGAGCAGTTTTTTAATGGGGATTGAGGATATACGGAATGCGATTCAAAAATTAGTGGAGGCTTCACCGGATGCTATTCAGTTGACGATTGGACAGGCTCCTCATTTGCAAAAAATTTCTGGACGTGCAAAGCCATCACTTGTTTTAAGAACGGATGTCGCCAATGTTTATGGGAAGGAACTTCCGAGAACGTTGTTTAGTCGAATGATTGAAAATCCGGTGGAACAGGCACTGCAATTGGATGCGACCTGTGTCGTCGTTAATCTTTTTCAAATTCCGGGGGAACCGGAAGTGACCGATCAATGTATCCAAAATATTTTACGGATTAAACCGATGTGTGATCGATATGGAATGCCGCTGATGATTGAGCCGTTGGTGTTTCAATCGAATAAAATAGCGGGGGGATATATGGTTGATGGAGATCTACAGAAAATTGTTCCGCTCGTTCGCCAAGCGGCAGAATTAGGGGCCGATATTATTAAAGCAGATCCGACGGATGACATTAGTGTTTATCATAAGGTGATTCAAATCGCGGGGAATATCCCCGTTCTTGTGCGTGGTGGGGGAAAGGTTTCGGATGCTGAAATTTTAAAGAAGACTGAAGAGTTGATTAAACAAGGGGCGGCAGGGATTGTTTATGGACGAAACATTATTCAACACTCGAATCCTCCTAAAATGACGAAAGCATTGATGTCGATCGTGCACGATGGAGTGACGGCAGAACAAGCGGTTAAATCTTTTGCAAAGGATTCACAATGAGTACGCCTGTCAGAATTGGGATTATCGGTGGCGGGCTCATGGGGCGCGAAGTGGCGAGTGCTTTAGGGCGTTGGTTTGTTCTCAATGACTTTCCAGTCAAAGCGGAATTGGTAGCGGTTTGTGATCTTGTTGAAAAGCAACGGGAATGGTTTCGTCAAATTCCGACAGTCAAATTATTAACGGCCGATTATCATGAACTTTTAAGATCCTCGGAAGTCGATGTTGTTTATGTGGCGGTTCCTCATAATCTTCATGAAGCGATTTATTTGGATGTTTTGAAAGCAGGCAAAGATCTTCTGGCGGAGAAGCCTTTTGGAATTGATCTTAAAGCGGCACGGTCGATTGAAAAGGCGGCGAAGGAGTCTGGTCGATTTGTTCGATGTAGTTCAGAGTTCCCTTTTTTACCGGGGGCACAGCGGGCATTTCAAAAGATCAAAGAGGGGAAGCTTGGGAAGATTATCGAGATTCGATCCGCCTTTCATCATAGTAGCGATTTAGATCCGAATAAAACGGTGAATTGGAAGCGTCAGGTAAAAACGTGTGGGGAAATTGGGGTCATGGGAGATCTTGGAATGCATGCCGTTCATCTGCCTTTCCGTCTTGGATGGAATCCGACCCAAGTCTATGCACAGTTGCAAAAAATTTATTTCGAACGGCCGGATGGAAAAGGGGGAATGGCGGCATGTGATACGTGGGATAATGCTCTTTTACACTCCGAAATTAAAATCGAGGGAGTCGATGCCTTGATTCGTTTTGAAATGAAGCGCTTGGCTCCTGGTGAGACGAATACCTGGTTCATTGAGGTTTATGGAACGGAGGGGGGAGTTAAATTTAGTACAAAAGAACCGAAAACCTTATGGACCTTCCAACGGGGGAAAGAGCAAGTTTGGCAAAAAGTAGATCTTGGATTTCATGGTCCATTCGCTACGATTACGGGAGATATCTTTGAGCCTGGTTTTCCGGACTGTTTTATGCAAATGTGGGCTGCCTATTTAGCAGAGCGAGCCGGAAAATTAGAGGGGCGATTTGGCTGTGTGACTCCCGCGGAAGCGGTGAGAAGTCATGAGCTCTTTGAGGCCGCTCTTCGCTCTCATCAGGAAAAACGTGCGATTGATTTATGAAACGGAGTGAAATTAATCAATTAATTTTATCAGCAAGTAAATGCTTTGAGATCAATGGCTGGGCCTTTCCTCCAAATCCGCAATGGGATGTCACCACTTTCGGATTAGGAGAGAGGCTTTCATGAGTGTACGTTCAGGGATTCTCTCTGGCGGAAATTGGATCGTTGATAAGATTAAATTTATCGATACCTATCCGCAACAGGATGCGTTGGCGAATATTAGCACTGAAACGATCGGGAATGGGGGAAGTCCTTTTAATGTGCTGATGGATCTTGCAAAACTTCAAGCGCCCTTTCCGCTTTCGGGGGTTGGACTTATTGGCGCGGATGCGGAGGGGGAGTGGATTCGGAAACAATGCCAATCACATCAAATTGATTCGTCGCAAATTCAAGTGCATCCAACAGCTCCTACCTCCTATACGGATGTCATGACCGTTCGTACGGGTGGACGACGGACCTTTTTTCATCAACGTGGTGCAAATGCCTATTTGGATCTTGAAAATTTTAATTTTTCGAATAATCACTCAAAAATTTTTCATTTAGGATATCTTCTTTTATTAGATCGTCTGGATCTCCCGGATGAAAATTATGGAACCGTTGCCGCTCATCTTTTAAGGAAGGCCCTTGAGGCAGGGTTTCAAACGAGTATTGATGTCGTGAGTGAAGATAGCGAACGATTTTCTAAGATTATTACGCCTACGCTTCCGTATGTGGACTACTGTATTTTAAATGAATTTGAACTCGGACGGACAGCGGGAGTTGAGGTGCGTCATCAAAATAAACTGGATATCGAAGCCCTCAAAAAAGCAGCGGCATTGATTTTAACAAAAGGAATTCGAAAGTGGCTTGTGGTGCATTTTCCAGAAGGAGCCTGTGCGTTTGGGAAGAAAGGGGAATATATTTTTCAAAGCCGGGTTAAGGTTCCTCCCGCTGATATTGTCAGTAGTGTTGGAGCGGGGGATGCTTTTGCCTCTGGATTTCTCTATGCGATGCACGAAGAGATCGCCATTGATCAAGCGCTCCGTTATGCGGTCTGTGCCGCCGCTTCCTCTTTGTACGGAGCAGGGGCCTCTGATGCGGTGTTGCCTCTAGCGGAAGTATTAGATTTAGGTAAAAAATTCGGATTTTTAGAGTTTCAGTGAAATAAATATTTGGTTTCTTCCCGTTCTCAGTGGGGTGAATTCGAAGAGCGGGCTTGAAATTCTAAAGAGGGTTATCAGGAGTGGATCTTCACTTGGGACTTGTGAATGAACTGGCTCTCTTTAGCCGAGGGAGATCGATCGGGGATCCATTCATCGAAATCGCTCCATTTTGCAAAGCGAAAAGCACTCGGTTTATTCCATTTGGTAATATCGGCTAAAAGGATTTTTCGTTTGGATCGTGTGAGGACCATTTGTTTTATTTCTGCTTCTGAAAGCTCTGTTGTTGAGCACCCTTCAATGGGATCTAAGCCAGAGGCGGCAACGAAGGCGAGGTCGAAATAAAAATCTTTAAATCCTCCTAATGCTGTTCCACCCGTGAGCGCTCCACTCACTTTTCTCAATTCACCACCCATACACAAAATTTCCGCCGCTCCTTGAACTCCTGCCGAAACGAGGGCAATGGAATGAGTAATAATCCGTAGATCCTTTCGTCGGATTAAGATTTTTCCGACTTCAAGACAAGTGGAGCCGGCATCAATAAAAATCGTCGAACTTGGAGGAACTAATAACGCCGCTTTTTGTGCGATTAACTTTTTGGCCGTATGATTTTTGAGAAGCCTTTCATCAAAAGTGGTTTCAGACTGAAGATAGTGAGCATCGAGAACTCCCCCATGAACGCGAATGATCTCTCCCAATTTTTCGAGCTCGGTAAGATCTCTTCGAAGAGTGGCGGGGGAGACTTTAATGAACCGATGAAGTTCCGTAAAATTGAGACGTTGCCGTTCTCGAATTACTTTTTTAATCGCTTGCAATCGCTCTTGAGCAAACATGGGAGCAGTCTTTCATAGGAATTAATCATTCGCAATCGAATTTAAATCGATGATGAGTTCTAAGCGGCGATTTTGAACTTTTTTCTGTGTATCCTCATTCGGAAAGAGCGGTTGAGTCTCTCCCATGCCGATACTTAAGACTCTTTTCGGGGGAAGATTCGTTGCTTTGATGAAAGCTTTGGCAGCAGCAGAGGATCGGGCAACCGTGAGTTCTAAAATCGTTGGGTATTTTTGTGCTAAGCTTCCTTGAAGCGGGGTGTTATCATGATGGGAAATAATACGGGCCTCGATCTCTGCGGGGAGTTCTTGAAAGTAATATCCTAAAAGGGTGAAGATCGTTGTCGCTTCTGCCTTCACGGCTTCACTTCCCGCTTCAAATATCGTGGCGTTAGGAATGGATACAATTAATTTCGTATGATCTCGACGGATCGATAGCCGCTTTGATTCCAATGGATTCTTTAATTTAACAAGGAGCTTTTTTTGATAGTCGAGTAGAAGGAGTTCCTTTTTTTGTGCGGTGACCTTCTCGGCCGTCTCTCGTTGTTCGTTGGCATTTTTGACGGAGGCTAAAGTCGCCTCTTTTTGACGGAGTTGTTCCTCTTTTTGTTGGGCGATGGAGCCGATTTCTGAAAGCTCTGATTGAAGTTTATCGATACGCGCTCGAAGAGTTAAGATCTCTTGGGTGTGCAGTTCCTCTTGATGTAAGAGTGCATTTTTTTGTTGATCACTCGACTGATATTGTCGAGCAAAATAAAAGGTTCCTCCGGTCATCAAAAGAAAAAGAGGGAGGATAAAAATCCAAGCGCCTCGGCCGCCATATTTACGGGGAGAGATCATAAATCGTAGTCGTATTGCGGTGAAGAGAGGAGATTCACAAAGTTAAGAAGATTTACGATCATGATCATCGGAGAAAAAATCACTGGGATTCGACGCCGGCGGTCTAGAGTCGTTTTTCAACAAGGTCTTGGTGGTAGGAAGAGCAACTCGCTTAAGCGGGGCGTGGGCTTCAATGGTCGCAGGGCCTCTTTGTGGAGAATTTGGAGCGGTGGAAATGCTGACGTGGGAGGAGGGATCAAGGTTATTTTTTAATCCCACAATTTCATGGAGCTTTCCAACCTGTTCTAACATTGCTTGAGATTGAGCATTGAGCTCCTCGGAAGAGGCGGCAGTTTCTTCAGCACTGGAGGCAATGCCTTGAGTGACATCATCGATTTGGCCGACGGCGATATTAAGTTGATCAATGCCGCGGCTCTGTTCTTCGGAAGCGGCAGCAATTGAGGTGATGAGATCGTCAATCTGTTTTGTTTTATCGTCGATTTGAGTTAAACTTTTTGCAAGGAGTTCAGTGATTGCAGATCCCTGTAAGCTTTTTTGGATGGAGGCCTCAATTTTTGCAGCGGTATCATCGGCGGCATTGGATGAGCGTAGGGCGAGATTTCGAACTTCATCGGCGACGACCGCAAAACCAAGTCCATGTTCTCCCGCGCGTGCGGCCTCAACGGAGGCATTTAAAGCTAAAATATTGGTCTGAAAGGCAATTTCATTAATCGTTTTAATAATTTTGGAGATTAAGGTTCCTGCCTCTTGAATCTCTTTCATCGCAGCACGAAGCTCGTTCATCTGTTTGACTCCTTCATCGGTCAAAGAATGGGCTTCTCCGGTCAATTGTTTTGCCTGTTTGGCACTTTCGGCATTTTGCTTGATCATGCTCGACATCTCCTCCATCGAGGCACTGGTTTCTTCTAATGTGGAGGCTTGCTGACTGGAAGAGTTTGCCAAGGCATGGCTCGCGGATGAAACTTGAGCGGCAGCTGAAGCGGTCTGTTGCGATCCGCCTTCAATTTCTCCGGAAGTATTATAGATTTGCTTAACAACCACGCGAAGGGCTAATCCAGCGAGAATAGATCCGACCGCTCCCACAATCGTCGATAAAATACTTAGGAAATAAATTCGATTGGTGGATTGAGAGACCTCGTGGAAGATCTGCTCACGTTCTTGAGCTGAATAGGATTGAATTTCGAAAGCAATAGCATCTAAAGAGGATTGGTATTTCTTAAAATTCGGTAAACATTCACGCAAATTACTCTCCCGGGCCTCTTGATTTTTTGCTTCCAAGCATAGTTTGATTATTTTATCAGAACTCTCGGCATAGTTGGCTCCTGCTTCTTTTAATTCTTTGAATTCAATTTTTATTTTTTCGTTATTCCATATGTCTGTTATTTCTTGAATTTTCTCCAGTGGTATTTTTATTTCAGATCGAGAGGTCGCAATTTTTTCCTGCCATTGTGAAACTTGAAGGGGATCATTTTCTAAAAGAGTTCGTAAAATAGATCGTTGAATCTCTGAACTTTTTTCAATGATCTGTTGAACATTCAAAGATAACTGAGATTGATTTTCAATCAGTTGACTAAACTGGGCGGCACTGTTTTTCGATTCCTGATGGCTTTGCCATC
Organism: Akkermansia muciniphila; assembly: GCA_945883905.1. GTDB lineage: Bacteria > Verrucomicrobiota > Verrucomicrobiia > Methylacidiphilales > CAMAQI01 > CAMAQI01. Next base: position 68,775 of record CAMCYL010000004.1, read on the forward strand.
CTAAATAGGCGGTGCTTAAGACAAGAATGACAAAAATCGATTGAATTAAATTCCGCATCTGCATCATATTAAGTTTCATCGTAGGATTCCTTCTTTAGAAGAATTTACCCTTAACTTTGTAATAGGCGAGGAGATTTACAGCAATTCCGAAAACTAAAGTTTTCGGAAGTCCCCGTCCCTTTAGGGATGGATTGAATGCATAGGGGAGCGCATCGAATCCTTTAGGATTCGAAATGCGCTGGGGATCGGGGGGAGTCAATGGAGGGATAATCGAGCGAATCGTTTC